>CAMOKN010000096.1 GCA_946617595.1 uncultured Clostridia bacterium | reverse complement strand
CGCAAGGTGAGGAGACTTGACGAAATATTCGACGCGGATGACTCGTTTTCTCTCAAATGGGTTTTTAGAGGTTCCCTTATATTTTACAATTGATTTAATTTCGGAACTCAGGCTGCATCGTCAAGTGCGTCCGAATATTCCTCAACCATTTCATCATAGGCATTTATCGCGTTATCAAGTCTTCCAACTATATCATCATAGCTGTAAAGACCGTCATCATTCTTCTCCATTCCCTCAAAAGAAAGCGCATAGATCGCAGGAGGTGTATCAAGGGTGAGTAAGGATTTATTTCGGAGCTGCTCGGTGCTTTGATATATGAGCTCCACTGCGGCAAACTCTTTTCCGTCTTTGTCTTCCCACTTCTCAAATACAAGCTTTACTCCGATAGGAGTCTTCTTGTCAAGAGTATATGGCAGCTGATAATCTTCTGCCTCCATAGCCGTGAGGATATTTATTATATTTGCATCATGACCGCAGAGGAACACGAATTTCCGCTTGTCATTTGTAAATTCACTGCGTATCTCTTTAAGCAGAGGATTCGCAGCGTTTATTGCAATAAGCGGCATACCGTGACGTGTAAGACTATACTTGGTCGTGATAGCGCCTATCTGCTCCCACTGTGCGGTTGTAAGAGAGTTTCCGAATGCCGCCTTTACTTCGTCAGGTTCCTCATAATACTGGAGAACAAGAGCATCGCTCACAGAACTTGCAGTTTTCAGAGTGCCGCTTATAGTAAGCTCCTTGTTCGCTTCGATAAGAATTGATGTATCATCGGTCACAAAATCGGAAAGTTCTCCGCTTTTATAGCCCTCGGATTCTGTGTAATCCACAACGTCGGCAAGCAGCTTGTAATTCTCTTCAAGCTCAGCCGCTATCGCTGCGCCGCCGAGCTGCTCAAACTGTTCCTGAACAGCGGCTGCGTATGCATCACTGCAAAATGTTATGGCAGGATCAAAAGTCGGCTGCATCGAGCCGAACTCTCCGTAATGCTCTATCCTGACATTTGCTGCGGGAAGAAAACCGCCGGAAAAATACTGCGCCGTTGCTATAGTGCGCTGCTTGGAGTTTGCATAGAACCTGACTTCGCCGTCCTCGGGTATATAGTTTTCGGGAATAAGTTCTTCCGACTCGAGCCACTTTCTGAAATACTGTCCCATTTCCGTTTCAAGCACTCCGCCGCGCAATGAAAGCTCACTTGCATTCGCTGTCCATCTGAACCACTCATGCGGAGTGGCTATCACATTTGCGGCACCGTTGCTGACGAGCGGTGAGCGGATATTGTGCCTGCTCATAACAACAACTTCCTTCAGTGTGTAATTTTCGGTGTCGGCACGACCGGTTTCCATAGATAACGGTATATCCGCTTCCGGCGCAGGTGCAGCTTCGGTGTCAGCAGGCTTTGTCTCAGCTGGTGCCGATGCCGCAGTCTCAGACAGAGAAGTAACTGTGCTCTCCCCTGCGGTCGATACTGATGTCGTTGTTTCAGATGCGGACGTCTGTGCTGTCTGTCCGGCATTTCCGCAGGAACCGAATTGCAGACACACAGCCGCAGTCACGATCGCGGCAATAAACTTGTTTTTCTTCATACTTTTACTCCTTTTCTGAATTCAGGCTATACCGTACAAAGATAATGCGGTATAGCCTGAATTATTTATGAATATAGGCAGGTAGCCGTCTGTGATGCCTTCCCTTTTCGTATCCGTAAGACTTACTGGATATATACGACGGCAGTTCTCCTGAAAGCAGATATTATTCTTGATACTCCAGACCAGATCAGTCCAACACAGTATATATACACCGGTATATCTGATGATCTCATCACTAATCCGAAAACCACAGCGGATATTGCCACAAGCAGATTCAGAAGTCCGCTTATAAACTTGAATTTCCACTCCGGTGACTCGATTTTTTTTGCCTCAAAGCTTCTGAGAATGTCTATGACACCATAAGCTGCGTAAATTCCCACAAGATACAGGATAAGATAAGTCGGACGCAGACTGCTCAGTGACAAGGTGAACATTGCAAGATCAAGCAATATGATACCCTTATACAGAATAGTTTTCCCCCCGACCATAAGCCGCGCCATAGTAAAATAATACAGCATCATTCTTATGCCATAGACCAGCAGATATAAACCCAGTGCCAGAAGAATAAACATATACCCGTACTCTGCGAACAGTATCAGAATGATACCTGCAAATATAAACAGCATACCTGCGATTATTTTTCTGATCCGCTGAAAATAGTTCATTCCTTATCTTCACCTCCGCCGGATATTTTCTTTCCGGATCTGCCGGAAAGATCTGTGTCCTCCGCTTTTTTTATTTTTGATATCCCGGCAAGCTTGTTACCTGAACTAAAAATATGATATGTCACCATACTTTTCTGTGCTATTGCGGCTTCTATGAATCTGCCGAGATATGTATCATCTTTTGATGATGAGCCGGTGTATTCAGACTCGTATTTTTCGATATCGAAATCATCTATCTCCTTTCCGGAGATCTTCTCACCGAGTCTTTTCCAGTCTTCACACGCATCTATCTGCCTTTTTTCGAGAATGGTCTGTATCTCGTCCTTCCATGGAGCGACCGTCTCGGTATCGTACCTGTTCTTCTCAAAAGAATCATTCATACCTCGGAGATATTTCATAGCGTAGATCATCTGGCAGAAAGCATTCATATAATCAGACGGATTGTCCTTCAGGATCTCGCCGTAATCCGCCCATGCAGGCATATACTTATAGCGTGCATAGCTGTAATCGGGCAGGTGTCCGGCTCTTCCGTGTCCGAGATTCATTACTGAAGTCTCACTGCTCTGGTGAATGCTGTTGGTATAGATACCCTTTTCGGGATCGTCAGGCGCTGACGGATTGTGACGGAACTGTACCGGACGTTCTGTAAATCCGTCCTCTCCGGGGATCAGCTCATAGAAGTAGAAATCTGTGTTGTTGATAACAAATGACGGAGTACCGGCAAAATATCTGTGAGCCCATGTATCCGCCAGAACGTGCATCGCTAACCCGACTGCCGGAAGGCTTTTATCTTTTGCGAGTTTTATGGTTTCAACAAGAAGATCGCTGTTTGTATCGCATATCAGCCTGTACTTGTCCAGATACATCTTTGTCGCATGTTTTCTTTCGGCATGAAGATCATACGGAAGAAAATGGAATGATGACCAGATACGGGTAATTATCTGAAGTCCGGATATATCGGTCTTCGTATCCATGAGCTCCAGCTGGAGCTGAGTTGTTGCTGCTTCCTTGGGAGCCTTTATTTTACGCAGAAACGTTTCTGAGCAAAGATCCACGAACTGGGCGCTGTAGCATATCTCCATGCACTCATCGTGAGTATATCCTGCCAGACTGGCAGCACAGTATGTAGCGTAATAATGAAAATCTTTCTGCATTATTTATCCCTTGTATTGATTATTCGTCTATATTTTCTTATCATGATCGCTGAACAGAACAATTCGATCAGAGTTACCGAAGCTGTGGTGTCAACTATGGTCGTTACTATGATCTCCTCCAACGTTATATTATCTCCGAGATCCACAAACAGTGCAAATACATCAAAAATTGCTGAAACGGAGTAAATGAATGCCAGAAAAGCGATCACGATAATATAAAATGCCCTTTTTTTCTGCCCTTTGCCTTCTGCGCGCGCGTGATGCCCTACAAAAATATATAACAAAAGCAATATATTTATCGGAATAAGTATTATAACACAAACGAGTATTATACCAGAGTTACTTAATGAACTGTCCTTTATCGCATCACCCAAAATGGCGGCTGGATTGTTGGCAAATAAAAGAACTACCTTTAATGCGCCCCATAATCCCAGAGCTATAACACCGGTTCCTAAAACATAAAGAGTGTTGCAGTGCTTTCTTATTTTTCTACGGATAATGTCTTCTGTACTTACGATATCTATGATCGGCACCCCCTCATTTCAATATCATTTACATTATAGCACAAATCAGAGTTTTTTTCAATAGGGTACCTCTAAAAACACTCATCAATGAAAAAGTAAAATGAGGCTATTGTAGCACTACAGCATGATATTTGTGCGGAATGGTCTGTTTTTTTTGTGCGGAATGGTCTGTTTTTTTGTGCGGAATGGTCTGAACTATTGCAAAATTTGTAATAATGTGTTATAATAATACAATAATCTGTATGAACTCTGACCTGAAAACAGAAGAATTACAGAGAAAATGTTAAGGCAATACCGCACAAAGCATGGCTAACGCCTTTGTACGGTATTTCCTTAAATATCATCAATCAATGATAATCAGGAGGAAGAAAATGAAAAAGTTTATCAGGATCACGGCAGCAGGTGCAGCTCTGGTATTTGCTGCCTCAGCAGTACAGCTCCCGGTTTACGCTGAAGACAGCGGCAAGAGTGACGATATAGTCATACTCTACACCAATGATGTTCACTGTGGGATAGATGTGAACATAGGCTATGACGGGCTTGCATTGTACAAGAGAGAAATGCAGGAGCAGTATGAGAATGTACTGCTGGTAGATGCAGGTGACGCAATTCAGGGAATGCCGGTGGGTACACTCTCGAAAGGTGCTTACATAACCCGACTTATGAACGCGGTCGGTTATGATGCCGCAGTTCTCGGCAACCATGAGTTTGATTACAGTCTCAAAGAACTTTTGGTCAGAGCGGACGAACTGAACTGCGGTTACATCTGCGCAAATTTCTATAACATAGAAACAGGCGAGCCGCTGTTCGAACCGTACAAGATGATCGAGGCGGGAGACAAGAAAATAGCTTTTGTCGGTGCGACAACTCCCGAAACGCTTGCGGGATCCAACCCTGTATTTTTCCAGAACGATGCAGGCGAATATATCTATGGATTCGGCGAAAACGGCAGTATATATGAGCTTCTCCAGACAGCAGTAGACGATGCAAAAGAAGGCGGCGCGGACTACGTTATCCTGCTCGGACACCTCGGCGAAACTGATATAAGAGAAGGCTGGAGCGCACAGGAGATAGTTGCCGAGCTTTCAGGAATAGACGCGGTGATAGACGGACATTCTCACGATGTTACACCCGGACTTACCGTGAAGTCAAAGGACGGCAAGGACGTTGTCATCACACAGACCGGAACAAAGCTTGCTAATATCGGCAGGATGACCATAACCAAAGACGGTAATATCTCCACCGAACTTATAGACAGCGTTCCCGCACCCGATGAGAACTCCGGTATCGCCGAAGATTCGTGGCTCGAACCCGACGGCAGAGAAGGCAGATTCGTCGAT
>CAMOKN010000095.1 GCA_946617595.1 uncultured Clostridia bacterium | reverse complement strand
TACGTTCTCGAAAACGGCTCGGTTTCCGAGAGCGGCAGCCATGATGAGCTTATGGCAAAGGGCGGGACGTATGCGCAGATGTATGATGAATACACCCGTTCGGCGGATTGGAGGGTAAAGGCGTGATGATCGAAAAATTACAGCATAAATTCGCGCTCTCACGCGAGGGCGCTGTGGATATGGTGAAAGCCTGCATAAGCGTCACGGTGACGAACATCGTGCTTATGGCTTCGGCCGGAATTTTATATCTGCTTATTTCCGATATGCTCGGCGAGGGTCCGTTGTGTAAATCTGTTTTGCAGATTTTCAGCCAATAACTGCCAAAAGGCAGTTATTGAGGACACATTAGTTATATCTAACCCCGGCGAGGTAATATATATGAAAAAGTATGAACCGCATTCATTGGTGAAAATAAGTCGTTATCGGAACTTTTTCCGACATTGCCTGATGATATAAAGCAGGATATATACAAAAGAATAGAAGAACTCATCAGGGAAGATGAACAATACTGCGACAAAGGCAATTACAAGCACATGGCGCAGATATTTACTTCCATTGCAATGTATGAGGTACTGCAAAATCACGGGAAAAGCGAGGAAGATGCATATAGGACAGTGTCGGAGGAGATGTGGAAGATGCTCACTCCGGAAAGCTATAAAAGAATGGCAAAGATGCCGTTTTTCATTCCGATGATGAAGAAGATACTTCCGTTCGGATTTAAGCACGGCTCCGGCGCAGGCTGGCGATATGAGTGGCATACCGATGACCCGAAGAACAGATTTCATTTCGAGTGCAGAGAGTGCGTTTACCGCCATATTTTTGAAAATAGCGGTCTGATGAAGCTCGGTGCGATGTTCTGCCATTCCGATATAATAAATTTCGGTTCGCTGCCGTTTACTGATTTCAAACGAACGAAAACGCTTTGCCAAGGCGGAGACTGCTGTGATTTCGATTTTGTAAGGCACGATACCGATGCGGGCGACGGCTGGGAAAGAAGCAAGAGCGTGTGATACGGGGATAAAGCAATGAAACACGAGAATTTCAACATGAAAGAACACGGCTTTGTGGGTCATCTCGCAGAGCCGGACAGCGGAAGCGACCGCGCTGTTATCGTGATAATGGGCGGTGAACAGAGTTTGCTGCCAGGTATAGTATTTGCGGAAAGATTAGCGGATTTTGGCATTACAGGTCTGGCAGTTTCGCTGTTCGGGGCGGAGGGACTGCCTGATTCACCCGACAGAGTCCCGCTTGATATGTTTGTTCCTGCTGCCGGATATCTGCGAAATACAAAAGGTATAAAACACCTCAGCGTTTACGGGCAGTCGATGGGGTCGATCTTTGCGACACTTGCCGCACAGTACATCGGTGGATTTGAAAACCTTATAATGGTCTCACCGACACACGTCCCGTTTGAGGGGACGATGCCGGACAAAAAGACAATGACCGGTCACAGTGTCGCGGTCTGGCAGGACGAGGAAATACCATTCGTCCGCCCCGATTTCTCAAAGGAAAAGGCCATAAAATACAAAAAGCTGCCCGGTATGCAGTACAAGGTCACGGGAATGTGGGCGGCTTTTCAGAAATCGTATGATGACAATGAAGCGGAGCGGCGTGCGATGCTTCACCCGGAAAAATCGAATGCACGCATACTGATGATAGCGGGAGCAGAGGACGAAAGCTGGAACTCCGTTTACTCGGTCAGAAAAATAGCGGAACATCTGAAAAATGTGGGTTATGAGCATGAAGTAAAGTCGGTGATCTTCCTGCACGGAAGCCATTTATGCGGGCTTATGCCAAACCGCGAACGTGAGAAAAAGCTGTACCGAATGATGCCGCTGATCGGGCTGATGTACAAGACGTTCGGGAAGTACAGAAAAGAAAATCTCGAATACTTTGCAAAAGCGGAAAAAGATATCATTGGTTGGGTAATGAAATAGATGAACAGCTTTCCAAAGGTGCAACAGTGGTCTATGTTCACGCTGACGGCAGGCTCGTTGGATTTCTACATTATTCAGGGAAATGATGCATCACCCGACAGTCTTCTGAACGATGCGGCGGAGCGCATTATCACACTTACCGTGAAATACTGCGGAGGCAGCGGTCGTATCATAAAACCGGAAGTGATATGACCCAAAAGACCGTTCACTTAATTTGTGAGCGGTCTTACATTTTATTCTCCCGTACTATCGACTGCGGCTTCGTATCCGAGGGAAGCTATCAGCTGAAGTGTATCGTCGATACTCTGACCGCCGGCGGTGAGATAGCCTGCCGCGAATATCGAATCGACGATACCGAACAGCGTTTTCTCACGTCCCGCGAAATACACTTCTCTGCCTGCCGCACAGCGAATATCCGCTTTCGGAAGCATAAGTCTCGCAAGACACAGCACTTTTATACAGTATTCCGTTGTCAGCCTCGGGGGGTTCTTTTCGGCGAGAAGAGTTCCCTTTATGGGTAGGAGAAAATTTATCGGTACAGACTGCGGTGATATCTCCCGTATATCCAGCAGCATATCTGCGACATCTTCCTCGCTCTCGCCCATACCGATTATGCCGCCGCAGCATATCTCAAATCCGATGCGTTTCAGCATACGAAGATTTTCGATGCGCTGTTCGCAGGTGTGGGTCGAGCAGATATTCGGGTAAAATCTGCGGCTCGTGTTGAGATTGTGATTTATGCGGTCAAGCCCTGCGTCTCTGAGCATTCGCGCCTGCTTCTCCGTCAGGAAACCTATTGAGCAGCAGATATGTGTTCCGCTCTTTTTCATTTTCTGTATCCTGTCTGCAAGCTCCGCTATCTCGCCGTCGGTGAAACTTATGCCGCTGAGCCCGATGCAGTGCCTTGCGAGATGTTTCTCGTTTACGGCACTGTTGTCGGCGTACAGCTTCTCATCGGGAATGCTGCGGTATTTCTCGATATCGGCTTCCGACCTGCAGGACTGGGCGCAGTAGGTACAGTCCTGCGAGCAGTTTCCGCTGCGCACATTGGTGAGGAGCTGGACACTGACCTTGTTGCCCTTGTACTTCCGACGAAGTTCGCCTGCTTTTTTGATAAGCTCTCCGAGTTGTTCATCGGGCGTTTGCAATAATACAACAGCTTCTTCCCGTGTAAGCGGACGCTCCTCGCTGTAACCGTGCAGTATTTCGTCATACCTCGGCAATTACTTCCACCTCGACAAGAACATTTTTCGGAAGCGTTTTTGCTGCCACACAGCTTCTTGAGGGCAGAGATGTGAAGTATCTGCCGTAGATCTCGTTGAAAGCTGCGAAATCCCCCATATCCGCGAGAAAGCAGGTGGTCTTCACCGCTTTTTCAAATGACGAGCCTGCGGCTTCAAGCACCGCACCGAGGTTTTTCATTACCTGTTCGGTCTGTCCGGTGATATCTGCGGCTTCGACTGCGTTCGTTGCGGGATCAATGGCGATCTGTCCCGATGTGAAAACGAGACTTCCGCTGACTATCGCCTGTGAATAGGGACCTACCGCTGCGGGAGCGGTGTTTGTGTGGATCTTCTGCATAGTTTTGTCCTCCAGGAATTATTTACGACCCGATATCCATTGTCTCCGGAAATAAGAAGCGCTCAGACGAAGATTGCAAAGATCGGGAAAGAGACTTATGAGGAATGTGAAAGAGAAGCATACGATCAGATATATGCTCCCGAAATGTATATTTTCCGGTAAGTGTCAAAATCCAGCCACTTGCCGAACAGTTCAGGCAGCGTGTTCTCATCGGACTTTTCGTATTCCTCGATAAACCGCTTTACATCCTCACCGTTTCTGGCGAGCACCGCAAAACCGCGGCCGTTGACTATCGGAGCGGTGCAGTCGTAATAGTAATCATCGAATCTTATGAGCCGTTCGACTTTTTTATTGCGTATCAGCACAGCAACTCTGTCACGCATTACGATGATGTCGAAATCATCGGGGTAGGCGAAGCTTTTTCCGCGCACAGGTATCTCGTCCCCGACCCGGAATGTGCTGTTTATGGTCTGCGCGTGAAAGACATTGTAGCTGTTCACATCGTAGTAAAATTCTTCAAAAAGATCACCGCGCGCCGTGAGAACTCCGTCGGTGAACGCGGCTTTTTCCTGCCCGGAAACAGCCTTGTCGAGGACATCTTCCACAACTCCGCAAGCCGCTGTCATATTTGTCACACGGTCAATGAGGATAAGCTCACCGAGGGTCTTGTGCAGTGCGAATCGGTCTGCGGTTATCGGCTCCGACAGCTTTATCGTGCAGCGTGCTATCCCGTTTTTTCCGAGAGTTTTGGTGGGGATATGCTCACCCGTGTTCACATCGACGGCATACTTTATTTCGGTGACAACTGCAGGTATCAGCTTTGTTCCGAGCTTCACAAGGCAGTCACCGCCGATGTTCAGCTCGCTGTCGTCCGTCCACAGCAGAGATACATCAAGTGTCCCGTAAGCCGAGATGTCCTCGTCTTTAGTGATGACGCAGCCGCGCGAAACATCTACTTCGCGGTCAAGCGTTATTGTGACCGGCTGACCGGCGCAAGCGGAATCTTCCTGATTGTCGGCAACGAGGATACCTTTTACAGCCGCTGTTTCTCCGCTGGGAAGGGTGCGCACGGTATCGCCGACGGAGACGGTTCCGGCTTCGACCTGACCCTGAAAGCCGCGGAATGTACGGTCCGGACGGCAGACACGCTGCACCGGCATATAGAATTTCTCTCCGCTGTCCATATCGCTCACATCAACGCTTTCGAGATATTTCAGCAGCGGTTCTCCGGAATACCACGGCATATTTGCGGAAGATGAAGTCACATTATCCCCGACTGTTGCAGACAGAGGTATGACTTTGACATTGCCGAGTTCAAGTTCCGCAGCAAGCTCGTTTATCTGTGAAAGTATTTCATTGAAGCGCTGTTCACTGTACTGCACAAGGTCCATTTTGTTGACAGCGAAAACGTAATGCGAAATGCCCATGAGACTGCATATTCTCGCGTGTCTGCGGGTCTGCACGAGAACTCCCTGCGACGCATCAACGAGAATTATTGCAAGTTCAGCGAATGATGCTCCTACAGCCATATTCCGGGTGTATTCCTCATGCCCGGGAGTGTCCGCAACAATGAAGCTGCGAGCGTCTGTGGTGAAGTAGCGGTACGCCACATCTATCGTGATCCCCTGTTCTCTCTCTGCCATAAGTCCGTCGAGAAGCAGGGAGTAGTCGATCTGCCCGCCGGTGCTGCCCACCTTGCTGTCAAGTTCAAGAGCTTTTTCCTGGTCGGCATATATCAGCTTCGCGTCGTAGAGGATATGCCCGATGAGCGTAGATTTTCCGTCGTCAACGCTCCCGCAGGTGATGAACTTTAAGAGTCCCTTGCTCATTAAAAATACCCCTCTCTCTTTCTGCGCTCCATACTTCCCGCAGCCTCGTTGTCGATGACACGGGAGGTGCGCTCGGATTCGACGCTTGCAAGCGTTTCTTCGATTATTTCGTCAAGCGTTGACGCGGTGCTCTCTATGCCGCCGGTGAGCGGATAACAGCCGAGTGTCCTGAATCTTACCGACTTCATCAGAGGCACCTCACCTTCCCGAAGCGGAAATCTTTCGTCATCGACCATTATGATGTTTCCGTCACGTTCTACCACCGGACGCACTGCGGCGAAATACAAAGGCACGATGTCGATGTTTTCACGGCGAATGTACTGCCATATATCTTTTTCCGTCCAGTTGGATATCGGGAAAACGCGTATGCTCTCTCCTTTGTTGATCTTCGTGTTGTAGAGCTTCCACATCTCCGGACGCTGATTTTTCGGATCCCACGCGTGTGAGGCGCTTCTGAACGAGAAAATGCGCTCCTTGGCACGGGACTTTTCCTCGTCGCGTCTCCCGCCGCCGAATGCCGCAGTGAAGCCGTACTTGTCGAGCGCCTGCCTGAGTGCCTGTGTCTTCATTATGTCCGTGTAGGCTGCGCCGTGATCGAAGGGGTTTATACCCTGCTTCACTCCGTCCTCGTTGATGTATTCGAGCATCTCTATACCGAGCTTCTTTGCCGTCTCGTCGCGGAATTTTATCATTTCCCTGAACTTCCATGTCGTATTGACGTGCAGGAACGGGAAAGGCGGTTTCTCCGGATAGAACGCTTTCATTGCAAGATGCAGCATCACCGAGCTGTCCTTTCCGATAGAATAGAGCATCACGGGCTTTTCGCATTCGGCGGCTACTTCGCGTATTATGTATATCGCTTCTGCTTCAAGCTCGTCAAGGTGCGATAGTTCTGGCATTTCATCATCTCCTGATATTCTAATATTCTAATATTTGTTGGATTCTCTTGTATCTACATTTATCACGGCTTTGCTGCCGTCGGGCTTTTCTATCACCCAGCGCAGTATATCGCCGCTTTTCTCCGTGTGCAGTCTGCTTCCGAGACCACCCATGTCGGCTCCGAGAAAGAACCGTATCGCATAGACGGGACATTCCTTGATACAGCTCGTGCAGCCCCAGCAGTCGCGGGGGTATTTTATATAAGCCCGGCGTTCTTCGTCAAGCGCAATGAGCGTTCCGGGACAAACGTCTCTGCATCTGCCGCAGCCGACACATTTCAGCTTATCTATCTCAATACTCACGGGGCGCTCACTCTCCTTAAAATGATCTCGGTCTCGCCGTTCACGAAGCGGGAGTTTACAAACACGTTCCAACGTTCATCGTCACGCTCCGGATAGTCGGAGTTTTCGGCAAAGCAGTGCCAGCGTGTTTCATGACGGGCTTTCAGATGTGCGATGACTGTCCGGCATACGGTCAGCCGTTCCCGCAGCTCGTAAATGTACATAAGCTCCTGCATATCATCGGCGTGAAGGCTGTCCGAAAGTGCTTGCAGCTGCACGATACGGCGGTCGGCAATATCAAGGCTGTTCTCCGAGAAGCGGTAGTTTGTCTTTATCCCGCCCGCATAGCTGTCCATTACGGTCTGCATAGCTTCTTCGAGCTGTCCGGCAGTATATGGGCTGCCGGAGTTTGTGAGGAATCCCGATATCTCTTTTTCGTGCGAGTAAACACTCTCTTCCGGGACAATTCCCGGCGTACCGCTTCCGAGATATTTCAGCATGGCAAACGCGGCTATCTCACCCTCGGCAAGAGCACCGGTGACATACTTTTGCGGAGCTCCGCCGGAAACATCACCCGCAGCGTAAAGCCCCTTTATCGTGGTGGCACGGTCTGTGTCCACCCAGAATCCGCTTGCGGTATGACCGCCGACTATGTACGGCTCAGTGCCCTCGATCTCGACATCGTATTCACCTGGCAGTTCGCCGCTTTCTGTCCAGTGCAGAGTCTGCGACGGCGCCATGTTCAGGTAAGCTTTGAGAAGGGACTGCTCCTGTTCCTCTGTGATGCCTTTCGTTTGCAGAAAGCAGGGTCCTCTGCCGGCTGCATTCTCTGCGACTGTGCCATAAACGCGCTCCGATGTGGTCAGCCCGTACTTCTGCTCATAGACCTCGCCGAGAGAGTTTATCTGCTTTGCCCCCACCCCCTGTGCAAGCGTTCCGGTAGGTGCTATCGTGTCTTTGCAGCGAAGTGCGATAAAGCGCATCTCAAACGTTGTCATTTCCGCGCCGTGACGTATCCCCATAGCGTAGCCTGCGCCGGTATTGAACGGACAGTACCACATCTTATGCCGCGAAAAGCCGGGATTGTTCGGCTTGTAAATCCCAGCCGCGCCGCCCGTAGCAATAAGAACGGCAGACGCTTCGATCACATAGAAAGGATCGTTTTCTATGCCTATTCCGAACGCTCCGTTCACACGGTTGTCGGATACATCGATGTCGATTATGTTCACGCGATTCAGAATGCGTACATTCGGCTGGCGCTCCGCCATTCCCGCAAGCAGCGGTTTGATATTCTCGCCGTTTATCTTGATATTGCGGTTTCCGCGGGTGACGTATTTTCCATACTCGTCTTTGAGAATGACCAGTCCTTCTTTTTCAAGCCGTTCTGTGACTGAGTTGAGCCGCTCCGACATTGTAAGCAGCAGATCTTCACGCGCTATCCCGGCGGCATCATTCATGCAGTAATCGGCGTAATCCTGCGGAGTTCTGCCATCGGTGATATAGGCGTTGAGCGCGTTCACACCGGCGGCGAGACAGCCGCTTCTTTTTATGTGTGCCTTTTCGCATATAAGTATCTGTTTGTCTGAGTTTTCGGCAGCAGTAACCGCCGCATAGCAGCCTGCGGTCCCGCCGCCTATGATAAGTATATCGGTCTTTATTTTTTCGGTTTTCATGTGATGTTATTTCCGTTCAATTGCGTTTATGATAACTTCGCGGAACTTTTCGTGCCCCACCCGGTCGAGCGTGAAACGGAACCTCTCGCTCGGTTTTGCGTTCTCCGCAAAAAACTCTATTGCAGCATCGCATACTCTCATCAGCGTGTCGTGATCCTCAATGAACGGAACTATCGGTTCACCCTTTGCGATGCTGTTTCCGAAAAGTCCGCCAAATGAAACGATATAGCCGCTTGTCTGCTCCCACGCATCTGTCGGGCATGACTTTACACAGCGTCCGCAGAAGTTGCACTTGCCGGTATCTACGGTGATCCTGCCGTCCTGCACAGTTATGGCGTTTGCACGACAGACTTTTTCACAGACTCCGCAGTGTATGCAGTCCTGCTCCTTCCACTGCACCTTTATTCCGCCCTTGATTCCGAGATCGTTTTCCTCCGCCTTGAGGCAGTTGTTCTGACATCCGGTTATGCCGAATTTGAACTTATGCGGAAGCTCACGGGCATAGTAACGCTCGTCAAGCTCTTTTGCAAGCTCGTATGTATCTATGCAGCCGCTCGGACAGATCGCGCTTCCCTGACAGGCGGTAATGGTGCGGACGCGCGGACCGCAGACTCCGGGCTGTACATCGCCCTCGGCAAGAGCATTCTTGACTTCATCTATCTGTTCGAGCCTGATGAAAGGTATCTCGATGCTCTGACGAGATGTGAGATGAACGTGCCCGTCGCCGTATTTTTCTGCCACCTCCGCTATTTTTGCGAGCTGCTCCGCGGTGACGTTGCCGCCGACAACGCGTAAGCGCAGCGAGAAATTGTCTTTTTGCTTCTGGCGCATGAATCCGCCTTTTTTAAGTGTTGAATAATCGACTGCCATATCAGTTCTCCTTCCTGTAATGTTCAATAATTTCAGCCGTTTTTGCAATATCATCGTCGGTGTGAGCGTATGAAACGAACATCGCCTCAAACTGCGACGGCGCGGTGTATATGCCGTTATCCAGCAGGTACGAGAAAAACTTCGCGTACTCTGTTCTGTCCGCAGTCAGCGCGGTTTCGTAGTCAACGACCTGTGCATCTGTGAAAAACACCGTCATCAGCGAGCCGCAGCGGTTCACGTTCAGCCCCGCTTTAATTGCAGCTTGTTCAAGCAATGCCGTTTTGCGTTCAAGCTCTTCATACAGATCGTTTGTGCGCTCTATCTCGTTTATCTGCGCAATTCCGGCTGCCGTTGCTATCGGATTTCCAGAGAGAGTTCCGGCCTGATAGACCGCGCCGAGGGGAGCGACACACTCCATTATCTCACGTCTGCCGCCATAAGCCGCAAGGGGCATTCCTCCTCCGACTATCTTTCCGAGGGCGGTAATATCCGGCTTTATGCCGTAAAGCTCCTGTGCGCCGCCGATCGACAGCCGGAACCCCGTTATCACTTCATCGAATATCAGCAGTGCGCCGTACTTTTCCGTAATGTCACGAAGCTCCTGCAAGAATCCGTCTTTCGGAGGAACGACCCCCATGTTTGCCGCGCAGGGTTCGACTATTACCGCCGCAATATCTTCCGGGAACCGCTCGAACAGTGTCCGCACCGAGTCAGCGTCATTGTATCTTGCAAGCAGTGTATTCTCCGTGAAGCCTGCCGGAACACCTGCGCTGTCGGGGACGGAGTTTGTGAGCTGTCCCGATCCGCCCTTTACGAGCAGCCCGTCCGAATGCCCGTGATAACAGCCCCCGAACTTCACTATTTTTTCGCGTCCTGTGAATCCTCGTGCGGTACGCACTGCGCTCATCACAGCTTCCGTCCCGGAGTTCACCAGCCGCAGCAGCTCCATTGACGGGAAATGCGTCATTATCTTTTCGGCGAGGATAATTTCGCCCTCATGGCATGCACCGTATGTAAGCCCGTTTTCGCACGCACTCTTCACTGCGTCAATAACAGCCGGGTGAGCGTGACCGAGAATGTCCGGTCCCCATGAGCATACGTAGTCTATGTACTCATTCCCGTCCGCATCGGTTATCCTGTCTCCGTGCGAACTGACGATATACAGCGGTTCACGCCCGACGCTCCCGAACGCACGGACAGGACTGTTCACGCCTCCGGGCATCAGCGTTTTTGCCTTTGCAAACAAATCAGATGATCTTGTTGTTTTCATTCTTTTATCCATTCCGCGGCATCAAGTGCGTGATACGTGATAATAGTGTCCGCACCGGCACGCTTTATCGCTGTCAGATTTTCAAGCACGATCCGCTTTTCGTCTATCCAGCCGTTTTCTGCGGCAGCCTTTACCATGCTGTATTCGGCGCTTACGTTGTATGCGGCTATCGGCAGGCTGAACCTGTCTCTGGCAGCCCGAAGAATATCGAGATATGCAAGCGCAGGCTTCACCATTACAATATCCGCGCCCTCGTCGATATCATCTGCTATCTCCCGTAACGCCTCCCGACCGTTCGCCGTATCCATCTGATATGTGCGCCTGTCTCCGAACGACGGCGCGGACTGTGCCGCGTCACGGAACGGTGAGTAGTAGCCGGAAGCAAACTTCGCGCTGTAGGACATTATCGGCGTGTTGATGTGACCTGCTGCGTCAAGTGCGGCGCGTATTGCCGCAACTCTGCCGTCCATCATATCCGACGGCGCGATGATATCCGCACCTGCGTCAGCAAGGCTTACCGCCATTTTTGCAAGCAGAGGGAGTGTGTCATCATTGACTATCTCACTGCCGCACACCACTCCGCAATGCCCGTGAGAGGTGTATTCGCACAGACACACGTCAGCAATAACAAGCAGCCGTGGAAACTTTTCCTTTATATGACGTATTACGCGCTGTGTAATGCCGTTTTCGCTGTACGCCTCTGTGGCAAGTTCGTCCTTGCGCGCAGGTATTCCGAATATCAGTATGCCGGCAATTCCGCTTTCCGCCACTCGGTCAAGCTCCTCGTCAATGCGGTCGGGCGACCATTGGTATATCCCCGGCATTGACGGGACAGGAGCCTTGATATCCTCGCCTTCAATGACAAAGATCGGGTATATCAGCTCACTTTTGCTGAGCCTTGTTTCGCGGACGAGCGAACGTATTTCTTCACTTGACCGAAGCCTTCTGAACCTTCTCATTTTCTGTGTCTCCTTTTATTGCATCAGCCGCTCCCTGGGCGGTATGAGGGTCGGCGGTGATTATCATGTTACCGGTATATTTTCGTGCAGCTACTGAAGTCTGCACTCCTATGCAGACTATCTTTGTATTTTGGGATATCGTGCTTCCACCCTCAAAAAAGTTCAGCACTCCCGATGAACTGCCGAACACGATATAGTCAGTCTCAATACATTGTGCCGGCATTCCGGTCCTGCATACGGTATCATATATCTTAACATCATCGAATGTGACATTGCGCCCTGCAAGCCGCTCCGTAAGCTGTTCCGAGCCAAGCGAAGCACGCAGTATCAGCACATTTTCAGGTGCGTTGTCGGCAATCGCGTCAGCAAGGTCGGCGACTGTGAACCTGTCAGGGACTATGTCAGGTATAAGACCCGAATCCGCGAGTGTTCCGGCAGTTCCGCACCCGACGGCGGCTATTCTGACATCTGCGAGAGTGCGCAGGTCAATGTGATTTTCTTTGCAGTGTTCAATGAAGATCTCCGCGCCGTAAGAGCTTGTGAAAGCTATGCAGTCATAGCCGTCAAGCGGCGGTATCTCCTGCTTTCTGACAATTTGCAGGTGTCTGTACCGCTGTACGTCCGCGCCGTCTGCTTCAAGAAGTCCGGCAAGCTTTGCGGTAAACTTTTCCGTGCCGGTGACAGTCACTGAAACACCCGAAAGCGCGCCGCGACGGGTATTGCACGAGAGATCGGATGCCGCCGTCTCCCCGACAGCTATTACCGCCGGAGCGGGCATTCCCTCAGCTTTTCCGGCAATATCTGCGAGAGTTCCGCGCACTGCTCTCTGATGTGCCGTACCGCCCTCACTTATGACAGCCGCAGGAGTTGACGGGGACATTCCGCCTGTTACAAGTCCGTCCGCAATGTCCGGAAGCGCGTTCAGCCCCATGAGGAAAACGAGTGTTCCGTCAAGTGACGCATAACGGGAAAAATAACGCTCTCCGTCAGCTGTATGAGCGGTAATAACATGAAATGCGCGGCTCACATTCCGGTGAGTCACGGGTATTCCCACAAGCTCCGGAACGGCGATACAGGACGAGATCCCCGGTATAACAGAGAATGGGATATTTTGCTTTTGCAGCTCCGATATCTCTTCTCCGCCGCGCCCGAAGACGAACGGATCTCCGCCTTTGAGACGCCCGACTGTGCGTCCGGCAAGGGCTTTTCCGACAAGCAGCGCATTGATATCCTCCTGCTTTGCGGAGTGCGCACCCGAACGCTTTCCCACGCATATCAGCTCTGCGTTCTCTTTGGCATTACACAGAAGCGCCGTGTCGATAAGCGCGTCATATATCACAGTCTCACACTTTTTCAGTGCGTTCAGCCCCCGGACTGTGATGAGGTCTGCCGAGCCGCAGCCTGCACCGATGATATACACAAAGCCCGTCACAGCGCACTCACCAGCCTTTCCGCGAGAGCAAAACGTTCGGCGGCAGGTATGCTTCCGGTCAGTGCTTTATGCTGGTCTTTCGTTACTGTCAGAGTTATCACGCCGTTTCTGATCTCTGAGAATGCGCCTGCCGGTGACGAGCAGCCGGCATTCAGCAATTCAAGCACTTTCCGCTCTGTCTCATAGCACATATATGTATCTGCATCATTTATTTTTCGGAGCATTTCTGCCGTTTCGCCGTTACGTGACTGCACCGCGATTATGCCTTGGCAGGGCGCAGGAACGAGTACGCTGAAAGGTATCTCCGTAAAATCGAACCTTCTGTCCGATAATGCCCCAAGCCGCGACAATCCCGCCTCAGCAAGCACTATCCCGTCATATTGTCTGTCATACAGCTTTTGAAGCCGCGTATCGACATTTCCGCGGATATCGGCTGTCTCAGTCTGTGGGAGCAGCTTGCAGACACCCGAAGCACGGCGCGTACTGCTTGTTCCGATGATCGGCTTTTCCGGCAGTTCAATGCCCTTGTTTGTAACAAGCATATCATGCGCGTCCGCACGGGGAAGGACTGCGCAGATACAGGTTCCCGCAGCAAGTCCAAGCGGCAGGTCTTTGGCACTGTGAACCGCGATATCAATTTCGTCTGCGAGCATTGCACGCTCGATCTCATCTATAAAAACGCCCTTGCCGCCGATCTTTTCAAGCGGCTTATCAAGCACTATATCGCCCTTTGTCGTAATATGTACAAGCTCGGTCTCAGCGTCCGTGAATGCCGCTTTTATCATGCCGGCGACCATTTCCGACTGTATCAGCGCAAGCTTGCTTTTTCGTGTTCCGATACGAATTTTCATAGGCTCTCCAACAGTTCGTTTATTTCTTCATCGGTAGGAAGTTCCCTGCCGTCAGTACAGCGTCCGAGCAGTTTCTCCGCTGCGGACTTCCGCTGTTCCTCAGTGTCAAATCTCCGCTTTATTGCGGGTCTGTACCGCGCAAGTATCTCCCCTGACGCAAGCGTTTTTTCATCAAATGTACCGGCGATCTTTTCCTTGATGTATCTCGCAAAAATCGGACTTTCACCGCCGGTGGAAATACCGCAGGTCACTTTTCCGGACTGCACCAGAGCCGGAAAGTAAAATCCGCAGTTCTCCGGGTCATCGACCGTATTCACGAGTATGTTCCGTTCAGTACAAATGCGGTAGATATGTCCATTCAAGGCTCTGTCGTCTGTTGCGGCAATGACCGCGAAAGCGCCTTCAATGTCGCTGTCGCGGAACTCCCTGCAGTACAAAGAGACTGCTCCGAGTTCCGGAAATCCATCGCAAAATACAGGCGAGACTGCCGCGATATCCGCGCCGAACGGCAGCAGCTTTTCTGCCTTTCGCAAAGCGACTTTGCCGCCGCCGGCGATCAGTATTTTTCTGCCCGAAAGGTCGATGAAAAAAGGGAAGAATGACATATTCTCACTCCAATCCGCGCATAACGTCAAGCACCGCAGAGAACTGTCCGCTGTCAAGCCCGTCACGGAGCCTGTAAAGCAGCTGTTCAAACGTAAGTCCTTCAGCCGCATACTTAGCTTTTTCCAGCTCAGGCATGAAACTGTGGAACGAGAGTCGTTTCAGCAGTTCATCAAGTTCCTCGTTGATGATTATCTCTGCCTGTTCCGCTGCCGACATTTTCAGTTCGTTGTTTTTTCTTGCAAGCTCCCCGAGATCATCTATTCCGATGAGCCGCACGCCGTCAAGTTCTGATGCTCCGCGCTCAATATCCGGCGGTACGGCAAGGTCGATCAGCAGCCGGGGCTTTTTCGTGAACAGTGCCGCGCTCAGCCGTTCTTTGGTCAGCGTAAAATGCGGACTTGCAGTAGCGCTTATGATGCAGTCGGCATCGTCCGCAAAGTCGTATCGTCTGTCGTATGGGACTGTCCGCACACCGTCATACTGCATCGTTCCGGCAGAGTGTGAACGGGCAGTCTGGGTGATATGCACGTTCGGGCGGGGAAGCAGATTTTTCAGTGTTGAGGAGCCGATCTTTCCGCTTGCGCCTATCATCAGGATATTCACATTATTGCCGAGCTTTGCCGCCTCATTTGCAGCGATAGTTGCAGCCGAAACCGGCGTTTTCGACAATGCCGTTTCTGTCTTTATCCGCTTTGCGCCGGTTATGGCAGCCTGAAACACCGTGTTCAGCTCAAAGTCTGTATTGCCGGCGGCTGACGCTTCGGCATAGGCTTCTTTGACCTGACGCAGTATCTCATCTTCTCCTGTCAGCATTGAGTCAATGCCGCTTGCAACACGAAACAGGTGCCGCAGAGCCGTTTCTCCCTCATAGGTATGCAGATATTCCGGAATTTTCTCAAATCCCGAAAACCGGGCAAGCAGTGCGGCAGCATCGGATTTCGGATCCGAAAAATACAGTTCAGTACGGTTGCAGGTGCAAAGAACGACAGCATGACCGAGAGAACGGCGTATCTCAGCACGTTTCTGCAAATCAAATGCGAACTTTTCCCGGACGGATACCGGCGCATTTTTATAGCTTATACCAAGTGCTTTCATGCCGGTCAGATAACCACAGTCTCTTCGCGGATAGCATTGTTTTTCAGCAGCTTTACCGAATCGCCATGCGTAATGAAGATACGGTAGATAAATACATCAACGATCTCACCGACCTCAACTGCCGGTTCATCAAGACTGCGGCGTGCGCTGAATACACTGCCGTTGCAGCTCACAGTGATCTCGATACTGTTTCCGCGGAATTCCACTGTCTCGACCCTGCCCTCAACTGCCGAGCTTTTGTATTTCTGCACTTCGGTCTTTTTGGTTATCTTCACAAACTCCGGACGCACTATTGCCTTGTCGTACTCATCGACTTCGTCAAACGACTTGAACGCTTTATAGTCTTTAAGCTCCGATGTCACCCCGAAAAATGCCGAGGTGAACGCTGTCGCAGGGTTTCGGTAGATATCTATTGGAGTTCCCGACTGTTCGACACGTCCTTTGTTTGTGACGATTATCTCGTCCGAAACTTCTATCGCTTCGTCCTGATCGTGAGTAACGAAAATCCCCGTTACACCGAGTTTATGTATCATATCTTTGAGCCACTTGCGAAGTTCCTGCCGCACCTTCGCGTCTATTGCCGCAAACGGCTCGTCGAGCAGCAGTACCTGAGGATTCGGCGCAAGAGCCCTTGCAAACGCTACACGCTGCCGCTGTCCGCCGGACAGCTGGGACGGATAGCGCTTCTCGAAACCTTCAAGCCCTATCAGCCTGACCAGCTCCGTAACACGCTCGTTGATGACCTGCTTGTTCAGCTTGCGGACTTTAAGCCCGAATGCGATGTTGTCAAACACAGTCATATAGCGGAACAGCGCGTAACTCTGGAATACGAATCCGATCCCGCGTCTGCTTGCCGGAATGTCATTTACTACTTTTCCGTCAATGATGATCTCACCGCTGTCCGGTTTTTCAAGTCCCGCTATCATGCGCAGTATCGTAGTCTTGCCGCTGCCGGAGGGTCCGAGCAGCGCAACCAGCCTGCCTTTTTCTATCCCGAAATTCACGTTGTCCGAGGCCTTGAAACTGCCGTATGACTTGTTTATATTTTTCAGTTCTATATACATTATTTCTCGCCTCTTCTCTTTCCGATGTACTCTACGATGCTCCGCACGATGAGTATTACTACTGCAAGCACCACAAGTATCGACGATACCGCAAATGCAGGCATGAACTTGTTGTCGCCGAAAAGTATCTCCACCTGCAATGGAAGTGTCACAGTCTTGCCGCGAAGATGCCCGGAAAGCACCGATACTGCGCCGAACTCACCCATTGCACGGGCTGCACAAAGAACGATACCGTACAGCAGCGCCCACTTTATATGCGGAAGTGTCACTCTGCGGAAGATAGTAAAGCCCTTGGCACCCATAAGAGCGGCGGCTTCTTCCTCGTCCGTTCCCTGCGCTTCAAGCACGGGCAGTATCTCGCGGGAGATGAACGGAAATGTTACAAACACGGTAGCGAGGATAATTCCCGGAACAGCATAAACTACCATGAAGTCAATGCTTTCGAGGAGCGGATATATGATGCTCTGACGTCCGAAAGTGAGTACAAAGATAAGTCCGGCAATTATCGGAGAGACTGTAACCGGCAGGTCAATGAGCGTCACGAGCAGCTTCTTCCCGCGAAACCTGAATTTTGAGATTGCCCAAGCTGCAAACAGTCCGAACACTGTGTTAATCACCACTGCAATGACAGTAGCTTCAAGCGTGAGCAGCAGCGCGCTTAACGTGTCGGGGTCGGATATGGCTTCAAGGTACGGGATAAGTCCTTTGCGGAACGCTTCGTAAATTACCGTTATCAGCGGCATTACGAGCATAACGAACAGGAATATCACACTTACGGATATAAGTATTATCTTCACTGCTTTTGAGCCCGCTGTCTGAGCGTGTATTTCGGTGGTGCCCTCACGGGAGATCACCTGATTATTTCCTGCTGACATTTCAGTGTCCCCCTTTCAGTATCTTTGAGTTCCGTATCTGTATCAGGTTCACAAGGAACAGTATAAGGAAAGCCGCAGCCAGCATAACGAGAGCGATCGCGGTAGCACTTGAGTAGTCGTATTCCTGCAGTTCCGACATTATGATGAGCGGAGTTATCTCTGTTTCGTAGGGCTGGTTTCCGGCGATGAACACTACGCTTCCGTATTCGCCGAGACAGCGTCCGAATGCAAGACCGAAGCCCGTGAATATCGCGGGCCGCAGTTCAGGCAGTATCACTTTCCAGAATGTGCGGGTACGGCTTGCACCAAGTATGCCTGCCGCTTCCTCATACAGCGGGTCGAGCTTTTCAAGCACCGGCTGTACGGTGCGCACAACGAACGGAATACCTATAAATATCAGAGCGATCGTGATACCGATACGGGTATAGGCGATCTTTATACCCATATTGGCAAAAATTCCGCCTATCCAGCCGGAATCCGCATACAGTGAGGTAAGGGAGATACCAGCTACTGCGGTAGGCAGTGCGAACGGAAGTTCGATCATGCCGTCAAGTATGCGTTTCCCCGGAAAATTATAACGAACAAGCACCCATGCAAGTATTACCCCCATTACAGCGTTGATGACCGATGCAATGAACGCGGTGAGCAGCGTCACCTCAAAGCTTGCCACAACACGCGGGCGCGTGATGACTTTTATAATATCCGAAAAATCCATTTTTGCCGTGAACACCACGAGAGACGCCAGCGGTATCATCACCATTATGCTCAGCAGTGCGAGCGTCACTCCCATTGATATCCCGAAACCAGGAATATTCCTTTTATTTTTTTTCATAAAAATGTACCTTTTGCAGTATATCCCTGCCCGAAGGCAGGGATATACCAATTTATAGGAAAGAGAAGTGGGATGCTGTCAGTCCTGTTCGTAGATCTGATCGAACAGTCCGCCGTCCGAGAAGTGCTTTGCGAAAGCTTCGTCCCAGCCGCCGAAATCATTGATAGTTACGAGGTTGATGTTGAGATCGAACACGTCTGCAAATTCAGCGAGCACCGTTTCATTCGACGGACGGTAGAAGTTCTCGCCCGCTATTCTCTGAGCTTCCTCGGAGTATAGGTAATTGAGATACTCGGTTGCAACTTCGCGTGTGCCGTTCTTGTCAACAACTTTATCGACGATAGCAACGGAAGGCTGTGCGAGAATGCTTATACTCGGAGTAACTATCTCGTAGTCGTCCGGATACTCTTTAAGCGAGAGGAACGCTTCGTTTTCCCATGCAAGGAGGACATCGCCCTGCTTGTTCTCAACAAAGGAGTTTGTTGCACCGCGCGCTCCGGAATCCAGCACCAATACATGTGAGTAGAGTGTCTTGATGTAATCGAGCACCTTTGTCTCATCGTTGTTATACTCGCGCTGTGCCCATGCCCATGCAGCAAGGTGGTTCCAGCGTGCGCCGCCAGAGGTCTTGGGATTAGGGGTTATGATTCCGACATCATCGCGTGCGAGATCTCCCCAGTCGAGAATGTTCTTCGGATTGCCCTTTCTTACGAGGAAAACGATAGTCGAAGTGTAGGGCGAGCTGTCAAGCGGGAACTCACTTACCCAGCCGGGCTCGATAAGTCCTGCTTCCTCAACTGCTTTTACATCGTATTCGAGCGCAAGAGTCACTACATCTGCGGGGTTGCCATTCGCAACTTCAAGTGCCTGTTTTCCTGAACCGCCGTGGGACTGGGTGATCTCGACTGTCGAATCATGCTCCGATTCCCAGTGCTTTTTGAATGCTTCGTTGTACGCAACATAGAGCTCGCGTGTCGGGTCGTAGGAAACATTTATTATCGAATATTTTTTACCTGTTTCCGGCGCGGTACCGGCTGTATCTGTTGTGGTCGATGCGGAAGCGTTCGAGCACGATGTTACGGCGAGAATTGTTGTTAAAAGTGCGAGAGAAGCTGCTGTTGTTTTAAAAAATGTACCTTTCATTTTTAATACCTCATTTCGTTATTTTGTGGTTGATGTCTTGTATGCTAACAGAATGCAGGTTCAACAGCGTGCAACTCCTCCCGCTGTTCTGATCGTTTTTTTCATAGTCTTTCTTCCTTTGCCTA
Source organism: uncultured Clostridia bacterium (assembly GCA_946617595.1). GTDB lineage: Bacteria > Bacillota > Clostridia > Oscillospirales > Ruminococcaceae > Ruminiclostridium_E. The sequence continues at coordinate 4,452 of CAMOKN010000095.1, read as the reverse complement.
CTATGCATATCTAATTGATATGCTTTTAATCTATGCGCTTATAATACACTATATCACGCCGAATGTCAATAGCCTTTTATTAACTTTGGAACATATCACTAAACTGAAATATCCTGAATAAAAATCTTTATGCAAAATATCCGAATATTCCTATCGGTAATAAGTGGTATATTCTGCGTACAATATAACTGACAAGTCGCGCCGCCAGTGATATAATATTATTTCAAGTGTGTTTTTACGCGCTTTCTGTCATTTCTCAGGGTGATTTTTCTCCTGCGGCAGAAGGTTATTGTTTACAGGGAAACAGCCGGGATTGTGACTGCTGTTGCTGTTTTCGGCATCGTACAGCACTGCTTCAAAGCCGTCTTTTGTGTATCTGTATTATTGAGTTTTCATAGGTTCGCCTTTACATTATCTTATGCTAACCGGTTTGTAATAGCACATAAAGTACGGAATGTCAATATCTTTGCAGCAGTACAACACCGAGTATCTTGCCGGATCCGTCCGCGTTTGCTTCCGAGTGATATGTTCCCTCGAAAAGCTCGCCCTCGCCGTTCTTTGACCACTTTGCATCTGTCGCTGAGGATACCGCGTCAACTGTGTAGTTGTTTGCAGCTCCGTTAAGCTCTCCCGCGTAGAACAGGCCATACGGGATATCCATTGTTTCGTAAACATACTCGTCTGCAGCTCCGGCAGCGAAGCTCATGCAAGAGATCGCCGTGCATACGGAAAAGCCGATACCGAATATCTTTTTTGCTGTTTTCATTTTCTGAATTCTCCTTATTTTATGCACGTTGGTTAGGCGCAGCTAACCCAAAAGTATAATTAGCAGCAGCTAACTTTGCCTATTATATCACTATGTTATTAATTTGTCAAGAGAAAACAATAAAATACCATATTTTCATCATTTTATACTTTTTCTCCGCGAATTTTTTCATCAGAAATTGTATTATCCGACTGAAATTAAAGCTTCTATTTAGCTTGACAATCGTCGCCGGCAATGATAAAATAATGTCTATGAAGAAGTATAAATATTTTTTTGCGACCCTGATACTTGCCGCAGTCTCGTCATGCAGTTCGGCACCGGAAACAGAAGCTTCACGTGAGCTTTTCGCAATGGACACCATAATCTCCATAAAAGCATACGGACAGCGCAGCGAGGAAGCTGTAAATGCCGCCGCCGAAAGGCTGACCGAGCTTGAAGAGCTATTTTCAGTAACGGACGAGAACAGCGATATCGGGCTTCTCAACAAACTCGGCACTGCAAAAATTTCCGATGATACGGTGTATGTCGTGTCCGAAGCCCTGAATGTCTGCGAAGGCACGGACGGTGCACTGGACATCACGATATATCCCGTTTTGCGTGAATGGGGATTCACCACCGGAAATATGCACGTCCCGTCAGACGAAGCCATAACAGCGGCACTCGCAAAAACCGGATACGAAAATATCATCATATCCGGGAACACTATAACGCTTCCGGAGGGATATATGCTCGACCTCGGCTCCTGCGCAAAAGGGTATTCGGGTGACGAAATGCTTGAGGTGATGTCGGAAGTCGGAGCAACTTCCGCACTTGTGAATCTCGGCGGGAATGTGCAGGCTCTCGGTTCAAAGCCGGACGGATCTGACTGGTCAGTGGGGATAGCAACCCCGTTTTCTCCGAATGACCTGCTCGGTATATTGCAGATACATGACAAGTCAGTCATAACCTCCGGCGGCTATCAGCGATATTTCACAGACGATGACGGCAAAGTCTATATCCATATCCTCGATCCTCATACTGGATATCCCTCAGACAGCGGACTTGTGAGCGTTACCGTGATCGGGGACAGAGGGATAATGTGCGACGCGCTCTCTACGGCACTGTTTGTTATGGGTAAGGAGCGTGCTGTCGGATATTGGCGTGAAGAAGGCGGTTTTGATATGGTACTCGTTGCTGATGACGGGACTGTATATATCACGGAAAATATCGCCGACAGCTTCCGAAACAGCGCCGGCTTTCCGGTGGAGATAATAGATGAGTGACAACAGGAAAATTCCGGTAAAGAGGCTTACCGAGCTTGCAATGCTGACGGCGGTGGCGCTGATAATATTCGTGATCGAGCTTCAGATACCGCCGCTGACCGCGATTCCCGGCATAAAGCTCGGGCTTGCGAACATAATCACGGTGTACTGCGTATATCGTTACAGACCATGGGAGGCTGCCATTGTTGTCGCTGTCAGAGTCATCATAGGCGCAATGTTTGCCGCAAGCTTTTCCACGATACTGTACAGCGCGTCCGGCGCTCTTCTGTGCCTTCTGGGTATGATACCGGTCTCGCGGCTGTTCCCGAAACTTCCGATATGGGCGTGCAGCATGATAGGTGCAGTGCTGCACAATATAGGTCAGATAGCGGCTGTAATTGTCAGTTTCGGTTCGTTTACCGTGATCGGATATCTGCCGTTTCTTATGATCGGCGGCATCGTTTCCGGGCTGTTCACAGGTCTGTGTGCGCATTTTGTTATAGAACGAATGAAAAAAGCGGGGAAATAACTAATGTGTCCTCAATAACTAGGAATAAAAACAAGCGATCGGGATAACGCTTGAATGCGGACTTTTTAGAGGTTCTCTGTAAGCAATATGCCGCTCAGGATCTGAGCATTGAAGATATTTTCATTCCGCTTACCGTCCCGCACTCGTCTGTGAATTTGAGAGCGTTGGAAAACAGGTCGTTTCAGAAAAGGCTTGTGTCTTTATTCCGGAAATCATTCATGAGATGTGGACGGGTAAATGTCTTTTTAGGCTGCGACAGGAGCATGTACGGCAAATCGAACGCCTGCACCTCATCGGTTGTCTTCATAGTAGACTTCAAGCTTTTCTGCATTCAATGAACACTTTTCCGGATCTCGGAAATGAAGAAAGCGAGTTGACCCATAAATCAGTATTATTTTCGCGCAGATACCGAATCTGCTGATGAAGTATCTGATAATGCCAATAGCGAAGCCTGATTGTTTTTCTGCGCAATATTCTTTTTGAAGTGTATGTAAACCGCAAAACACAAAATGATCTGCAACACAGTTGAACACGGGGTCGCAAGTCCTATCAGAAACAATGAACCTCCGCCTATGTGCTGCATCAGGAATGCAACGGGTATTCTCACAAGAAAAGCGCCAACTATACCTTGGATCATAACAAATTTCGTTCTTGCGATACCGTTATAAAAGCCGATAAAGCAGAACAGGAAACAGGTCAGCAGACAGTCGATAGCATATGCTTTCAGATAGTCAAAAGCATCTGCAACGGTATCGGGCTTATTTGAGAATAGTCCTGCAAGAAGATCGCCGTGGAAGAATGTCACATAGAACATAACTATACCGAAAAACACAGATACAGCAATTCCCGTTCTGAGAGTTCTGATTGCACGGCTGATATATCCTGCACCGTAATTCTGAGCTACAAATGCGGACATCGACTGCATAAAGGCAGCAGGCACAAGCATAATAAATGCACACACCTTTTCAGCAACACCAACTCCAGCTGACTCGGTCACGCCGATGCTGTTGACGATCGCAAGCATAACAAGGAATGATATGCCCACAAGAAAATCCTGCAAAGCGATCGGTGAACCGATACGTATAATGTTCATGGCGTAGTCTTTCTTTATTATCAGATGTGTTATGTTCATTTCAAAAGGTAGTTTCTTCATTCTGATGATAAAGAATGAGATCACAACACTGATAAGCTGCGCAATGACAGTCGCTGTGGCAGCACCTGATGCTCCAAGGTGGAGTACGGCTACAAAAAACAGGTCGCCTATGATGTTGAACACGCAAGCAATGCCGACTGCAATCAAAGGTGTTTTTGAATCTCCAAGCCCACGGAAAATACTTCCGACTTCAAAATGACCGCCGCACAGGGAGTTTCCGGAACAGTAGACGGAACGGGGAGAGGAATGACCGATAAAACATGTTTGCTGTCATCAGGTATAGACGCAAACAGCATAATATCTATCGGAGATAATTATGAGATACTGATTTGCAGTGTGCCATGATAATATTTAATTCTGAAATGTAATGAGAAGACAGAAAAGCGGAACGCATTCAGCGTTCCGCTTTTATTGTATTAATTCCAGACCGGATCTATAAGCTGATGTCAGTGATGATCCAGTCATTTTCCTCGACCGGATAGCTGCTGCTGCAAAACGGGCAGGTTTTGACCTTTGCGGCATCGAAACTTGCACCGCATTGCGGGCAGGTGACAGCAATAATTGAAAAACTGAGATCGGTAGGTTTTTTGATGACTTTCCGCAGGCTCATGCGGATCTTGTCGGACTTTTTGCGGATATTGCCGTCAGCGTAGTGGATGGAGGCCATATAAAACGTAAGCGACACATCGCAGACGCCGTCCTTGATGCTGTATTTGTTCCCACCGGAATTGAAGTACGTCGTTTCCACGATCTCACGGAGCTT
>CAMOKN010000094.1 GCA_946617595.1 uncultured Clostridia bacterium | reverse complement strand
TGTTTTGCAGATTTTCAGCCAATAACTGCCAAAAGGCAGTTATTGAGGACACATTAATTATAATGCCTTTATTATATTATACTCATTTTCTGAAAAAATACAATACTTTTTTCAAAAAAACTTAAATTTCTTTTAATATATAAAAAATTATTGTGCATTTTTATCAATAATGACTATTGAAAGTAAGATTAAGTTTTGTTATAATATAAATATTAGGGAACTGTACCCCGTTTTTGTGCATTTTGACAAAAATGTATGCTCGCGGAATAATCCGGTTCCTACGGAGGTAGCTTTATGGCAGATGCTAAACAGGATAAGAAGAAGGAAGCCAACAGCGAAGGTACCGGCTTTAAGACGGTCATGGGCGGCTTCGATAAAAACGAAGTCAATCTATACATAAACAAACTCAAAAGGCAGATGAAGGAGCAGGCCGAAGAATTTGAAAGAAGGATATCAAATCTACAGACAAATCTCGAAGATGCTCATAAAGAAAGCGCCGAGGCAAAGCACGCAAAGATCGAGGCTGAAAAGTTAGCCGCAAATGCGTCAGCTCCTATTATAAAGGACAGCAGCGAAGAAACAAAAAAGATCATTGATGAACTTAAAGCCGAAAGCGACAAGAAGATCATGGAGCTCCGCAAGAGCGTCCTCGACGAGCGCCGCAATGTTGCCAAGTTCGATAAAGAATGCGCAATGGCGAAGATGTCCGAGAAAAAAGTCCGTGAGGAATACGATAAACTCAAGGAAAAATATCTCGAACTCAAGAAAAAGGGCGGCGGATCCGCCGGAACTCCCGTTACCACCAGCAATGCTGATGAAGTAATGAACGAGGCAGGCGCTTTTGCAAAAGAGATCATCACCGCAGCAAAGAGTTATGCAGATGAGACAGTAAAGGCTGCAAACAAATATAAGTCTGACGTTGAGGAAGAACTCAAGGAACGTGCAGCTAAACTTGCCGATGTCAAGAAAAAACTCGATGACCAGATAAAGAAGACCAACGAAGAACAGGCTCAGTCTTCCGAAAAAGTAAAAGAAGTCACCGAGAAGATAGGTGCACTCACTTTGCTGTTCGACTCGTTCGCGTCACAGTTCAGTTCAGTCAATTCGCAGATAAGCAGCGTTACCGGAAAAATGGGCGATATCTGCAAGCAGTTCAATGATACTACCGGACAGATCGGAACTGTCGCAAAACAGATCTCCGAGACGACCAGCAGGATAGATACCGTTTCTAAGCAGATAAACGATACCACAAGCCAGATCAACGGTTTTGCACAGACCATAAATGATACCACCAGTCAGATAACAGACTTTGCAAAGAGCATAAACGAGACTACCGACAAGATCAATGAAGCGTCAAAGCAGATGACTGAGACTACCTCGAAGATCAGCGAGACTTCAAAGGCTATGTCCGAGACATCTGAAATGATAAGCGAGACATCGAAACAGATGAGCGCCGCTACCGAGCAGATAAACGAGACTTCAAAGCAGATGAACGGCTTCACCGATTCGCTCAACGGAGCGAAAGCGGATATCGACGGCATCACGAAGCTCGTTGACAGCACAAAGGGAAGCGTTGACAGCGCGAAAGGTAATATTGCAGCAGCTCAGATAGCTGCAAGCGTGCAGGCTTCTGCCGCTGACCTCTCCCCTATCAGCAAGATCGGTGAGGAGATCGCTCTCGCAGTCGGTGAGATCAAAGCAAAGCTCGAACTTCCGAAGTTCGACGACAGCAAGTTCAGCGACGCAAGATTCGATGAGATCAAAAAGAAGCTTAAGATCGAGACTAAGATCGAATCCGGCAGTCAGGCTGACGATGATGACGATGAGTTCAACGACAGCGGCATCATCTCTTCAATGGAGATAGACAGCCCGTCTATGAGTGAACCCAGCGACGACGAGCTTATGTCTGATGTTCCCGATGTCATTACGGCACCGGTATTTGAAGAGACTAAGACTGAACCACCCGCAAAGAAGCCTGCTCCCGCTCCCAAGGCAGAAGTCAAGCCGGCAGTTCCGGATAAGGCTGACAGACCCGGTCTTGATGACAACTTTGAGGACTTCTTCCTCACTGCCCCGAAAGATGATGATATGTCCGGCGAGATGCCGCTTATCAATATGGAGGGTGTGGGCATCGTAGATGACTTCAATCTCGATACAGCTCCCGAACCTGTAACAGACGCATTTGATATCAAGCCGAACGATCTTACCTCCAAGCCCGAAAAAGGTGCGGATCTCGGTGCGGATATATTCGATATAGCGATAGATCCCGACGGCACAGACGACAATACTCTTGCGGATATGATGGCTGAGGCAAGCGCTGCCGAAAAGGATGCAAACAAGGATCTGACTCTCTCAGATGTAAAGTTTGATGAGGAAGACACCCTGCCGAGCCGTTCGGTTTCAGATGATTTCGGTGAATTTGCTGATCTGTTCGCCGCAGGTTCTTCACAGACGGATCTCTCTTCCGGAACAAAGAAAGATAAGCCCGCATTCAGGAAACCGGTAAACGACGATCCATGGAGCTTCGGCAGCGACTCTATGGGTGATGATTCAGACCTTTCGGCAGATTCAGACCTTTCAGACCTTTTGATATGATTAAAAAAATTAATGTACAACAATTAAAGACTTTGTCCCCGGAGTTATGCGCCGGGGATAAAGTTTTGCTTTCAGGAACAGTGTTCACATCGCGCGATGCCGCACATAAAAGAATAACAGAGCTTCTTGAAAAAGGAGAGCCTGTCCCATACGACCTTGACGGTTCTGTGATCTATTATGCGGGTCCGACCGGCACAAAGGAAGGTATGGTAATAGGTTCATGCGGTCCCACAACTTCGGGAAGAATGGATAAGTTTTCGCCTGATTTCCTTGACCGCGGTCTTGCCGCTATGATCGGAAAAGGCGAAAGATCGCAGCCGGTCATCGACGCGATAATCCGAAACAAGGCTGTGTATTTCTGCGCTGTCGGAGGCGCCGGAGCACTTGCCTGCAAATGCATAAAAAGCTGCGAGGTCATTGCTTTTGAGGATCTTGGCTGCGAGAGCGTCAAAAAACTATATATCGAGGACTTCCCTCTTACAGTTGCAATCGACTGCCACGGCGGAAATATTTTTTCTGAGGGAAGAAAAATGTATTGCAGACTGTAAAAATTTCGGAAATGTGTTGACAATGTGAAAATTTAGTGATATAATTACTCTAAAGGTCGGAAAGGATCGTAAATATGAAAGTTACTGACGAAGAGCTTGTTGATATCATCAACAGACAGTCCGATCCAATGCAGAGCAGCGAGACCGCTTTGCTGATATCAAGATATTCTTCGGCAATACGCATAAAGGCGGCAAAGCTGAGAAACAAGAATATCGAACCGGAGGATCTTTGTCAGGAAGGTTATCTTGCGCTTTTCGAGGCTGTGCGCTCGTTTGATCGCGATAAAGGCAGTTTTTCAGCTTATGCAGGCGTGTGCATCGCGAACCGCATGAAAAATTCAGTCATCAAAGCAAGCGGAAAACTCGAAAAGGCTGAGGATTTCGACCTTACTCTTGTTCCCGATGAGAGCGGCTCCGCCGATGAGTATCTTATCACAAAAGAAGATAACAGCGAGATCACCGGAAAGCTTCTTAAAATACTTACCGAGAAAGAATATGATGTTCTGAGACTTTATCTCGACGGATATTCATATAAACAGATAGCGGAAAAAATGAAGATATCGCTGAAATCAGTCGATAACGGTCTTTCACGTGCAAGAAAAAAGCTCAGAGAGCTTTTATGACTGTTGCTGTAAAGAGCCTGAGGTGCAATCCCTCAAACAGTCAAATATATTATATTTATGGCGAGGTATATCGTATGTACACAGACAAGACGCTTGTATGCAAGGACTGCGGA
>CAMOKN010000093.1 GCA_946617595.1 uncultured Clostridia bacterium | reverse complement strand
TCTCTGCGATCTTCTGCCATATATCGGTGCAGCCCTGCTGCTCTGCGGAGCGGTACCGGCGCTGCTTGCGCTTAAAAAGCCCGCAAAGAAGAAGCTTGTGTTCACTCCCCGCGTTATCAGAATGTGCGTGACTATGACTGTTATTTACGGTGCGGTATGCGCGCTTTCATTCATCTTCCTTTATAGCTGGAGGCTGTATTTCGCTGCGGCAGCGCTTCTTCCGTCGTTCTGCGTCTATATGCCCTGCCTTGCGAACCTTATAAACAAGCCGGTGGAAAAAGCCATAAACAAGCACTACATCAACGATGCAAAGCGCATCATAAGCGAGCTTCCGAATACCACCGTCATCGGCATCACCGGAAGCTACGGCAAGACTTCCACAAAGTTCTACCTCGAAAGGCTACTGTCCGCAAAGTACAATGTGCTTATGACGCCGGGCAGCTTCAATACCACAATGGGCGTTGTCAAGGTAGTCCGCGGCAGTCTCAATGCCACACACGAGATATTTCTCTGCGAAATGGGGGCAAAGGGTGTAGGCGAGATCAAGGAGATCTGCGACATCGTTCACCCGAAGCATTCGATCATAACCTCAATAGGCGAACAGCACCTTGAAACATTCGGCTCCGTCGAGAACATCATAAAGACGAAGTTCGAGATAGCCGACGCGGTCACGGACGGAACGGTGTTCTTAAACTATGACAACGAGTTCATCAGAAACCACGGAACCGACAAGAACCATATAACCTACGGCATTGAAGGCGGAAAGTGGGATTACACCGCCGACGGCATCAAGGTCACCGAGAAAGGCACCACATTCACCGTACACCACGGAGACGAGGAAAAACAGTTCTCCACCAAGCTTCTCGGAGAGCACAACGTGCAGAATATCCTCGGCGCGATAGCCGTATCACACGAACTCGGCATCAGCTTTGACGAACTTGTATATCCGGTAAAGCGCCTTGAAGCCGTACCGCACAGAATGCAGATACTCGACAAGGGCAACGGGGTAACGATAATCGACGACGCGTTCAACTCCAATCCTGCGGGTGCGAGAGCGGCGCTGAAAACGCTGTCGATGTTTGAGGACGCGCTGCGAATATTGGCAACGCCGGGAATGATAGAGCTGGGAGAGCGCGAATACCAGCTGAACAAGGAACTGGGCGAATTTGCGGCAGGCTGCTGCGACATAGCGATACTTGTGGGCGAGAAACAGGCTCCGCCGATAAAAGAGGGACTTCTTGCAAAGGGCTTTACCGAGAACCACATAATCGTTGCGGCTGACCTGAGTGAAGCGATGAAAGCCGCCTATGCGATACAGGCGGGAAGAAAGCGCGTGATACTGCTTGAAAACGATCTGCCGGACAATTTCTGAACAGTATGATAGTAGGAAGTGAATTGATATGAAGATAAACTGTGATTACTGCGGCACTCTTATCGATACCGACAAGTACAGCACCTGTCCGAACTGCGGCGGCGCTTACGGAAACGATCATGAGGTGATCAAAGAAAAGGAAAAGCTCGACAGGGCAGATGACCTGTATTTCGAGAAAAAAGAGCTCGAAAACGACAGAATGCGGATAGAGAACAAGAATCTGATGACAAATTCTGCCGCAAATTCAAAGACTGTGCAAAACGCCGCGAAGTTTATGAGCTTAGGCTGTTTGCTGCCGATAATAACGATCTGCATCACGTTCGTTATCGTTATGATATTTGCGATAGCTGCGGTGTCAAGCGAGAGAAAAGCCGAAAGCAGCTCCTCGAAAAGAGAAAAGGAAGCGACTTCCCACAGCAGCATCTCCATAACGCCGGTGGAAATGCCGGATATCTCTATCCCGGAGATACCGGAGATCTCGGTGCCTCTGATCGAGACAAAGGTGACTGCGGGACTCGGAGAACCTGCGCAGACTCTCAATTACTCCGTGACCTGCGACAGGTATCAGACCGTTGACCGCTGGCCGTACAAACCGTCGGAGGGCTATGAGTACGTTTCGTTTCATATAATAATAGAGAACACCGGAAAAGAGGATTACCGTCCCGAAGAAAAGATCATGTGCCTTGTGAACGGGATAATGTGCGATTCCCAGTGGGACAATGACCGCAAGCAGCTGTCCTCTGACCCTGTGCCTCCCGGAATAAAGGCGGAGGGCAACATCTGCTTTGAAGTGCCTGCTGACGCGGAGTACTTCGATCTGAAATACGGCGATTATGTAACACTGCACTTAAAGAATACGATCGGCGGAGAAGCCGTGACAGAGACAGAATAAACATTACATACACAAAAGAAAGGACAGCATTATGAAGATCAGAGTCGGAGTTTTTTTCGGCGGCAAGAGCGTTGAGCATGAGGTGTCGGTCATTTCCGCACTCCAGGCATGCAGGTCGCTGAATACGGAAAAATACGAGATCATACCGATCTATATCACAAAGAACACCGAGTTCTACATAGGCGAGAACATCGGCAAGATCGAAGCGTACAGGAATATCCCGGCGCTCCTTAAAGAGAGCAGCCGTGTTATACCCGTCGGGAACGGCAGCACTGTCGAGCTTCTCAATTACCCGATGAAGAAGTTCGGCAATAATGTGGCAGCGGTGATAGATGTGGCGCTTCCGGTCGTTCACGGTACTAATGTTGAGGACGGAGCGCTCCAGGGATATCTTCAGACCCTCGGTATCCCGTATGCAGGCTGTGATGTGCTTTCAAGCGCTCTCGGCATGGATAAGTACGCTATGAAGTGCGTTTTCGCGGATAACGGCATACCGGTGCTTCCCGGAACAGTCATCAATGTGAAGGAGTACACCTCCGCGCAGGACGCAGTGCTCGGTATGATCGAGTCAAAGACGCGGTACCCCGTTATCGTGAAGCCCGTAAATCTCGGTTCAAGCGTCGGCATACGCAAGGCAAAGGATCGTGAGGCTCTTGCGGACGCTCTCGATTACGCCTTCACTTTCTCGATAAAGGTGCTTGTCGAGAACGCGATAACCGATCTCAAGGAGATAAACTGCTCGGTGCTCGGAGATTATGAGCATGCGGAAGCAAGCGAGTGCGAGGAGCCGGTGGCAAATGACGAGATCCTCAGCTATCAGGATAAGTATGTCGGCGGTACAAAGTCCTCCGGCGGAAAGAGCGGCATGGCTTCGCTCAAGCGCAAGATCCCCGCGGATATCACGCCGGAAATGCGGGAAGAAGTACGCACTCTCGCGGTAAAGGCATTCAGGTCTCTGGGCTGTTCCGGAGTTTCCCGTATCGACTTTATGCTCGATCAGAGCACAGGGAAGATCTACCTCAACGAGATCAACACTATCCCCGGAAGCCTTTCTTTCTACCTCTGGGAGCCGGTGGGCGTAAAGTACAGCGAGCTTCTCGACCGAATGATTAATCTTGCATTCAAGCGCGAGCGTGAGAATAAGTCGATAAGCTTCTCCTTTGATACCAACATTCTTGAAAATGCAAGCTTCGGCGGTTCAAAGGGCGCAAAGGGCGGAAAAATGTAAGAAAATATGTGCAATATGCACAAAATTGTGTTTATATTAATAAAAAATCAAGTACAATGATACAAAAATAAAAAAATATCAAAAAGTACTTGATTTTTTTTCTGCAAAAGACTATAATATGATTATCGGTTAGCACTCGGAGCAAAAGAGTGCTAACACTCGGAACGGGCAAGTGCTAAATGCCCGGTGAGTTACGTTAATATTTTTATTTTCTTATAGGAGGTCTTTAAAAGGGCACCAAAACCAACCAAAACAACAGCAGCAAAGAGCGGACTCAATATCAAGCCGCTTGCAGACAGAGTTGTTATCAAGTTCCTTGAAGCAGAGGAAACCACAAAGGGCGGTATAATCCTCACAAGTTCGGCACAGGAAAAGCCCCAGGTAGCAGAGATCTGTGCGGTAGGTCCCGGAGGAGTAGTTGACGGAAAAGAGATAAAGATGGAAGTCAAGATAGGCGATAAGGTGCTTATCAGCAAGTACTCCGGAACAGAAGTAAAGCTCGAAGGCGAAAAGTACACAATAGTTCGTCAGAGCGACATTCTTGCAATCGTAGAATAAAAGAAAGGAAATGATTTATTATGGCTAAGCAGATTATTTACGGCGAGGAAGCTCGCAAGGCTTTACAGGCAGGTATCGACAAGCTTGCCGATACAGTAAAGATCACACTCGGACCGAAGGGCAGAAACGTTGTCCTCGACAAGAAGTTCGGCGCTCCGCTGATCACAAATGACGGCGTTACGATCGCAAAGGAGATCGATCTCGAAGATCCTTTTGAGAACATGGGCGCACAGCTCGTCAAGGAAGTTTCCACAAAGACAAACGATGCTGCCGGCGACGGTACAACAACAGCTACACTTCTTGCACAGGCTATCGTTCGCGAGGGTATGAAGAATGTTGCTGCAGGCGCTAACCCCATGGTTCTCAAGGGCGGTATCGAAAAGGCAGTTGAAGTCTCTGTTGACGAGATCAAGAAGAATGCACAGAAGATAAAGAACGCAGAGGATAAGGCAAGAGTTGCCACCGTTTCCAGCGGAAGCGAATTCATAGGCAAGCTCATCTCCGAGGCTATGGAGAAGGTTTCCGATGACGGCGTTATCACTATCGAAGAGAGCAAGACTGCCGAGACATACAGCGAAGTTGTTGAAGGTATGCAGTTCGACAGAGGCTACATCTCTCCTTACATGGCAACAGACGGCGACAAGATGATCGCAGAGCTTGACGATCCTTATATCCTCATCACAGACAAGAAGATCTCCGCTATACAGGATCTCCTTCCGCTTCTTGAGCAGATCGTAAAGACCGGCAAGAAGCTTCTCATAATCGCAGAGGACATCGAGGGCGAAGCACTTACGACCCTTATCCTCAACAAGCTCAGAGGAACATTCAACTGTGTTGCTGTAAAGGCTCCGGGATTCGGTGACAGACGCAAGGAGATGCTTAAGGATATCGCAGTCCTCACAGGCGGTCAGGTCATCACAAGCGACCTCGGACTTGAACTTGCCGATACAACAGTTGATATGCTCGGTACAGCAAAACAGGTCAAGGTAACAAAGGAAAATACAACGATCGTTGACGGTGCCGGAAGCAAGAATGACATCAAGGAAAGAGTAAATCAGATCCGTAACGCTATCGAAGAGACTACAAGCGATTTCGATAAGGAGAAGCTCCAGGAAAGACTTGCTAAGCTCGCAGGCGGTGTTGCTGTCATCAAGGTCGGTGCAGCTACCGAGATCGAGATGAAGGAAAAGAAGCTCCGCATAGAGGACGCTCTCGCAGCTACAAAGGCTGCCGTAGAAGAGGGTATAGTTGCAGGCGGCGGCACAGCTCTTATCAACGCTATGGATGAGGTAGAGAAGCTCAGCGAGACTCTCGAAGGCGATGAAAAGACAGGTGCAAGAATAGTTCTTCGCGCACTTGAAGAACCCGTTCGCCAGATCGCAGCTAACGCAGGTCTTGAAGGTTCTGTGATCATCGAGAACATCAGAAAGAATACCAAGAATAAGAAGACATACGGTTTCGACGCATTCAAGGGCGAGTACACCGATATGATAAAGGCAGGTATCGTTGATCCTGCAAAGGTAACACGTTCGGCACTCCAGAACGCAGCTTCTGTTGCTGCTATGGTCCTCACCACCGAGAGCCTTGTAACAGATATCAAGGAAGATGTTCCTGCTGCTCCCGCAGGCGGCGGAATGGGCGGTATGGGCGGTATGTATTGATAAGACCCTCCCCTTTGCCCCCTCCCTTCAGGGAGGGGGCATTTATTTTGTGTCGGGGCTGTGCCCCGACACTTCTTATCAGGGGGCTTTCCGGTCGCCCCCTGAAACCCCTTCGGGCTGTAGCAGCGGCTTCATAAAAATATCCCCTCCACCAAAGTGAAGGGGATTTAAACAGCGGTTCATTAGTTAAGTTCCCAGATATCTCTTGCATAGTCTGTAACAGCTCTGTCAGCGCTGAAAATGCCTGCACCTGCGATATTTGCAAGGGACATCTTGTTCCACTTGAGTGTATCTCTGTAGGTCTGGCTTGCTCTTATCTGAGTGTTGTGATAGCTGTCAAAGTCTGCAAGGCACATATACTGATCCACATATCTGATAGCGTTTGCAACTTCATCAAATTTAGCTCCGTTGAAGCCTCTGTATATAGCGTCTATAGCGCCTCTGATAACATCGTTGCGGTCATAGTAGCCGTCGGGTGAATAACCGTTTGTCTTCATTACGTTTACTTCGGGTGTTGACATACCGAAGATAAAGATGTTGTCATCGCCGACCTGACCGTGTATCTCAACATTTGCACCGTCGTAGGTTCCCATTGTGATAGCACCGTTGAGCATAAGCTTCATATTTCCGGTACCGCTTGCTTCAGTCCCGGCAAGTGAGATCTGCTCTGATATCTCGGCTGCCGGCATAAGGATCTCGGAGAGTGTTACGCGGTAATCTTCAAGGAATACGACCGCAAGCTTTTCATTGAGTTTCGGATCCTTTTTCAGTTCTTCGCCGATACACCAGATAAGCTTTATTATCTGCTTTGCCATATAGTAACCGGGCGCTGCCTTGGACGCGAATATATAGGTCTTCGGCTGGAAGTCGGCATCTGGATTGTTCCTGAGATAATTGTACTCGGAGATTATATTCAGCGCGTTGAGCTGCTGACGCTTGTATTCGTGCAGTCTCTTTACCTGTACATCAAATATGCTGTCGGGGTTGAGCTTTGCGCCGGAGCTGCTGAGTACGTATTTTGCAAAATCTTCCTTGTTCTTGCGCTTTATTTCTGCAAGCTTATGCAGAACATCGCTGTCGTTTGCAAAACCGTTCAGCTTGCTGAGTTCTCCGCCGTCCTTCTTGAATCCGTCACCGATGCATTCCGAAATAAGCTTCGTAAGTCTCGGGTTTGACTGGAGCAGCCAGCGTCTGTATGCTATACCGTTTGTTACATTTGTGAACTTGCCGGGAGTAAGCTCATACTCATCATGGAAAACGCTGTCCTTGATGATCTCGCTGTGAAGCTTTGAAACACCGTTTACCGAGTGTGATGCCACAACGCAGAGGGTTGCCATTCTGATCTGGTTGTTGCGGAATATGGACATCGCCTCGACCTTTTCATAAGGCAGCGTCTCGGAGAGCTTCTCGCAGTAGCGTCTGTTGATCTCGCAGATTATCGAGTAGATTCTCGGAAGTATTCTCTCGATAAGATTCTGATCCCACTTTTCAAGAGCTTCAGCCATTACTGTATGGTTGGTATATGCGAATGTCTTGCAGACTATACCCCACGACTTGTTCCAGTCATAACCGCAGTCATCAAGGAGTATTCTCATAAGCTCGGGTATTGCAAGAGTCGGGTGAGTATCGTTTATGTGGATAGCGACCTTGTCAGGCAGGTTCTCAAGAGTTCCGTAAACATTCATGTGACGCATTACGATATCGCCGATCGAAGCGGCGCACATGAAATACTGCTGACGCAGACGCAGAGCCTTTCCTTCAAGATGGTTATCGTTAGGATAAAGCACCTTTGTCAGAGAATGGGCGATGTTGTTTGCACCGAGAGCGCCTGAATAGTCACCGGAATTGAATGCGCTCATGTCGAATGACATACTCTTTGCGCTCCACAGACGAAGTTTTGATACACCTTCGCTGTCATATCCCGAAACATACATATCATAGGGGACTGCAAGCACGGTATTGTAGTTCACATGAGAGATATGATGATAATCGTTGTCCCAGTATTCACGCACTTCGCCGTCAAAATGCACCTCAACAGCCTGATCTTCGACAGGTGTGAGCCATGCACCGCCGCCGGGCAGCCAGTTATCGGGAAGTTCAGTCTGCCAGCCGTCGATTATCTTCTGTTTGAAAATACCATATTCATAGAGCAGTGAATAGCCTGTTGCGGGGAAATCGCAGGTTGCCATTCCGTCCATATAACAGGCAGCAAGTCTTCCGAGACCGCCGTTTCCGAGTCCGGCATCGGGTTCTTCATCATAGATCGCATCGGGCTTTATCTTGTATTCATCTTTAAGTATCTTTTCTACGACCTCGTTCATTCCGAGGTTATAGAGAGAGGTCTTGAGCGAACGGCCCATGAGGAATTCCATTGAGATATAATATACCTGCTTTTTTCCTACGGAATTGCATTTTGTCATGAACATATGGCGTTTTTCGCGGAGTACATTTACAACGATCTTTGAAAGAGCCTTGTATATCTGTGTACTGGTTGCTTCGTTCGGACCGATCCTGAAATCATATTCGAGAGTTTCTTTCAGCTTTTTGCTGATCTGTTCCGGAGTAAGAGGTGAAGTCATATCAAATCTATCCTTCCTGAATTAATATGTATAGTACGGGTACATTTGCTGATAAGCAATAAACCATACAATATCATTATACCACATCGGCAGCGGAATTTCAACATTATTAATTTTTTAACAAATAAATTGTACTTTTTTGTCGATATTTCCAATTTATAATAAATAAATTTGGCGTTTTTGCACCAACGGGTTTTGTGCAAAAGCAACAAAAATAAACATAGATATTCTACAGCAATTGTTCAAAGCTTGTGATATACATATCGGCTTTCTGTCTGATAAGCTGTTCATCGCGCGCGGAGGTGCTGTCATAAACACCCACAGTCCTGAATCCTCCGTCAGCCGCACCGCATATTGCAGCATAAATATCTTCAAACACCACAGTATCGCATATATCCGCGCCCATACGTCTGCACGCGAGCTCATATACATCGGGATGATCCTTCCGGCGGCTGCATTCGTTCACTGCTGCATACGCCGAGAACATATTTTCTATCCCGCATCTTCTGAGTCCGGGGATAAACAGCTCCTCAGAACTTGCTGTCGCGACGGCAAGCTTTATTCCGGCATTATGAAGCTTTTTCAGATATTCATAAGCACCCTTTTTCAGGGTGACTTCATTGGTGTAGAAATTTACAGCATCTGCGTTCCATTCGCTCATCATCTCTTCGGGGGACTTGTTGATGCCGAAGCGTTCTTTTGTGTATAACGCAGTCTCCTCAGCACCGAGGTGAGCGATTGCCAGAAGATAGTCCTCCGGAACGATATCTACACCATTATGTGCCAGAAACCTCTCGTCTATCCTGTTCCAGAATCCCATTGAGTCGAAAACCGTCCCGTCAAGATCGAAGATCGCCGCTTTGAAATCCGGATTTATAAGGTCTATCATTTTGCGGCAAGCTTCTCCCTGACATATTCTGCGATAAGCTTAGCAGAAAGATCGACTCCGATATCCGAATTTACGGAAATATCGTATGTCTGTACCTTTCCCCATGCATCGTCTGCGAAATAGTTGTAGTATGCGATCCTGTTCTTGTCTTTTTTGATAAGGTATGTCCTGTAATTGTCCGCGCTTTCGCCGTATTCGTCTCTTACGCGGGCGATCCTGCTCTCAATAGGGGCTGTAATGAATGTGTTTATTACATTCGGCTGACCTCTCAGGACATAGTCCGCGCATCTTCCGACTATGACACAGCTTTCTTTGTTATAAAGATCCTTTATAACACGGGACTGAGCAATGAATATCATATCGGACGCGGGAAGCAGCTGGCTTCCTATGTACAGATGATACAGAAGGCTCTGCGTCTTTTTCTGGTCATTTCTGCGGACGAAATCTTCTGTGTAGCCGCTTTCTTTTGCAACAAGGGACAGTAACTCTCCGTCATAGAATGCGATTCCGAGTTCTTCGGCAAGCTTCTTTCCGATCAGTCTTCCTCCCGAGCCATACTCTCTTGACACCGTAACAACGTAATTGCTCATATAAAAGCCTCCTTCTGACACCGTTCAGCGATGCTGATATCTATAGGGAACCTCTAAAAACCCATTTGAGAGAAAAAGAGTTACTTGCACCGATAGCTGCGTCAAGTCTCCTCACCTTGCGCCAGCAAGTTTTCGGAGACTTTCCTTGCTCTCGGTGCAACTATCTCATTTTCTCTTTTCAAAGCAGTTTTTAGAGGTACCCTATATTTGATTATAGCACATTTTTTCCGTTTTGTCACGAATTAATTTTGCAGTTCTTAAAATTTGTTAATATTTCTCGTATATGCGCAAAATTTCTCCGATTGTTGACAAATCGCCTGTTTAATGGTATCTTTTATATGTATATGTATGCGATCTGCGGTCTGGCGGATCCGTACAGCTTTATTTTCATAGAAACGGAGCGGAAAATAATGGCAGGAAAAAAACACGGGCGTCAGAAGAAGCTCGGCTTTGCGATAGTTGCGCTGGCTGTGGGTGCGACTGTCATAACGGTCGTTCTCTCTACTCTTGCGACCATGACTATGTTCAAGTCGTATAATGACAGCATACTTGTTGAAAGAGCACACGTTGGTGTGGGAATACTTGAAAGTATGCTCGAAAGCGAAATAAAAACGCTCAACGACGATTTCTGGATGTGGTCTGAGGATTCACCGTTTGCCGACGCCATAAACAACGGGAACAGGGAGTATTTTGCGGAATCATGGACGGAATACAAGGACAGCGAAAGCGACTTCTGCGCTGTTGTCGGAAAAGACGGAAATGTTATTTTCAGCGACGGATTCCCGTTCAGCAGCTTTGATTATAATTCAGTCGTAAACGGTACGGTAATAGACGGTTTGGTTCTCAGGGACACTGAGCTTGCGGCAGTTTACGGCGCGGCAGTGTCCGAAAATGATGCCGAGGGCGCACTGATAGTCGGATTCAGCCTTGAAAAGCAGGGCTGGCTCGATAATGTAAAGAAGCTCACAGACTGCGATGTTACCATATTCAATGGTAATATCAGATACGCGACGACTCTCGGAGCGAACCTTATCGGTACATCTATGGCTGACAACATCAAAAAGGAAGTACTTGACTCAAAGAAGAATTATTCCGGTCAGGCAAATATAAATAACCAGCCTTATTATGTGGCATACGAGCCGATGTATGACATAAACAAGAATGTTGTCGGTGCTTATTTTGCCGGCTCTGACGCTTCTGACTCCAATGCGGAATTTGCAAAGGTGACCGTGGTATCTTCGCTTATCGCGGTCATACTGATCGCAGTAAGCGCGGTTATAATCCTCATATTCACACGCAAGAGAGTGATTACCCCTATCCGGCAGGTATCCATACTTGCAGATGAAATGGAAAAGGGCGAACTGAGCACCACAAAGGTGGATTATTGGTTTGTGAACGACGAGGTGGGAACTTTTGCACGAAAGCTTCGATATGCGAAGAAGGGTGTCAGCGCCTGCATTGAGGATATTTCAGGTATTCTTGCTAACATGGCGGACGGCGATTTCACGAATGTTCCGCAGGTGGAATATCCCGGAGATTTTCAGTCCATAAAGCTCAATTTACATAAGATCGAGGAAGATCTCGGAGAAACCCTCAGCAAGATGAATATATCTTCAGATGAGGTACTGACAGGTTCAAACCAGATGGCTGAAGGTTCTCAGTCTCTTGCGGACGGAACAACAAAGCAGGCAAGCGCGATAGAGGAGATCTCGGCTACCATAAATGAAGTAAGCTCACAGATATCCAGTACGGCTGAAAATGCGGCAAAAGCCGGAGATCTTTCACGTCAGACCGAGGACAAGGTAATTTATCAGGACAGCGAGATACAGAAAATGGTATCAGCTATGAACGATATAAGCGAGACGTCCAAGGAAATAGAGAAGATCATCAAGACTATCGAGGATATATCTTTCCAGACGAACATTCTTGCACTCAACGCAGCGGTCGAGGCTGCGAGAGCGGGAGAAGCCGGAAAGGGATTTGCGGTAGTTGCAGACGAGGTGCGTAACCTTGCGAGCAAATCAGCAGAGGCAGCCAAGAGCACCGCATCACTTATCACCGCAGCTATAGATGCGGTAGGAAAGGGTTCTGAGATCGCATTCTCCACTGCCGAATCAATGAAGGAAGTCAAGACCATGACTGAGGACACAGCAGCGCTTATTGCGAAGATCGCCGATGCGAGTCAGGAGCAGAACGAATCTATCAGGCAGATAACTTCCGGCATAGAGCAGATATCTCAGGTAATACAGACAAACTCCGCGACTGCCGAAGAGACTGCCGCATCATGCGAAGAGCTTTCCGGTCAGTCGAAGCTGCTTAAAGATCAGGTAGCACGGTTCAGGTTCAATGATTGAGGAACCGCACAAATAAGACGCACGAAGATTTTCATACCGCAGCCCGAATGCCGCACTACGCGGCGGTAACAGCTGTGGAATGAAGTCAGCGTGCGTCTGTTTTATGTTATAATATATGTTATTTTTCTGAGCTGTGAGTGTGGTACTCACAGCCCGGTAAATCAGTATCTGCTACTTTGACATTGCCGGGATATGTTCAAAATGTTTTATACACAAGGGAAAAACGAACGTCACAAAGAACATCTGGATAAAACATGAAGTGATCGTACCACCCACACCGGGGATCCAGCTTTTGACCAGAGGTAAAAGGATCAGACTGATCGCATAATAACTCAGAAGACCGGTAGTGAGTCTTGTTATCCTCGTTATCATAGGGATATCGGTTGAAAATCTTACATAACGCTTTTCCAATATCCAACCTATCAGAAAGCCAACGCACCAGCCGACACCTTTGTAAGTGTCGTTTGCCATTTTTGCACCATCTACCAGCAGTTCGCCTGCTTCGTTATAATCCACCGGATAGGACTTTACCGCAGCAAATACCGCAACAGCAACAGCGGCAGCGATACCGATGCACGCCACCATTATGTCTTTTCCCGGATTCTTATCTACCCATGCGATCAGCTTTCCTGTCAGCCACATCACGAGCAGTCCTGCTCCTGCACCTATCAGAATATCCTGCGGTGTATGTACACCCAGAAAATTGCGGCTGAACGCAATAAGTACAACAATAGCACCCAGTACTATGCGAAGCCATTTGGGGAGATCCTTGCGGATAGCGCCGCCGCCGTAAAGCGATGCTGCATTCATACTATGCCCGCTCGGGAAGGAATAACCGGTCGCCAATGCCAATGCATCGCTGTCAGGAATGATGCGCGCATCTCTGATCCAGGGACGATAAACACAAGCTGTTACTTTCAGTAACCCGTTGACCACTCTGTTGCCGCTCCAGCCCATTAAAAGGTATTTGCCGAATTCCTTGCTTGCGCACCAGTAGATCAGTGCCATTATTATCAGCACAGTATTCATTTCACCGATGAAACTCATCTTTGACATAAAATCTGTCAGACAAGCACCGACTCCATTTCTGAATTCCTGTAAAATCAAAAGGATATCAATGTCCATATCTTTGCCTCCACAAATCTTACTTTTCCAGCAGTCGTATAATATTTCAAATATTATAGCTATTATAGCACAGATTTTACGACCTGTCACTACTTTTCTGAAAAATTGCATAGTCTGAACTGCCCCACATTATGTTGTACGCACAATGCGGGGCAGTTCATTTACATCTCTGTGTCTGTACTTTAATGAGACTATTCGGGTTCCGTTTTAACGGTATTCGCTTTTGCTCCTTTTTACTATGAAAATAAACGGGTGCAGGGCAGCGGCCTTACTCATCAAGCCATTCCGGCAGTGATTATAGCCATTTTATAGACTTCATCGGCGTTGCAGCCTCTGGAGAGGTCGTTTATGGGAGCGTTAAGACCCTGGAGAATAGGACCGTATGCTTCATAACCGCCGAGACGCTGTGCGATCTTATAGCCGATATTGCCGGCTTCAATAAGCGGGAATATGAAAGTATTTGCCTGTCCTGCGACCTTTGAATCAGGGCACTTTGTTTTTGCAACTTCTGCGGAAACAGCAGCATCGAACTGGAATTCTCCGTCGATAACAAGCTCAGGATCTATCTTGCGGGCTTCGATAACCGCATCGTGGCTGAGCTGGACTGTGCCTCCCTTGCCGGAACCGTATGTCGAGAAGCTGAGAACTGCTACCTTGGGGTCGATGCCGAAGAATGCGGCTGTTCTTGCTGTCTCTACTGCAACCTCTGCAAGCTGCTGTGCGGCTGTCTGTACTACGTTTCCTTCCTTGTCGAGCTTGTCGGTGTAGCTGAGGTTTATAGCGCAGTCGCCCATTGCGATAGTCTCTTCCTTGCCGTCCTTTTCACGGAACAGAATGAAAGAAGAGCTTACAAGTGATGAGCCTTTCTTTGTCTTTATGATCTGGAGAGCGGGACGTACTGTGTCGGCTGTCGAGTATGTTGCACCGCCGAGAAGTGCGTCTGCTTTTCCCATTTTTACAAGCATCGTACCGAAATAATTGGACTTTTTAAGTAAATTGCGGCACTCTTCCTCTGTCATCTTGCCCTTTCTGAGCTCTACCATTGCAGCTACCATAGCATCAAATTCGCCGTAAGTGAGCGGATCAATGATAGTTGCCTTGTCGATCGCAAATCCTCCGTCAGCCGCAGCCTTCTTTACCTCATCGGGATTACCGCAGAGGATAACTCCCATAAGGTCTTCCTTTAAGAGCCTGTCAGCCGCGGAAAGGATCCTTGCGTCGGTGCCTTCGGTGAATACGATCGTTTTCTTGCTTGCTTTAAGGTTTGCAAGCAGCTTGTCAAACATTGCCATATAACAATGACCTCCATTTTTAAAATCTGACATATATTATACCACTTTATGTATAATATTGCAAGTGGTTTTGGACCTAAATTCATGCTGATGTCATATCTGCCCGTGAGCTGTTATCTCTCCTGTGCGGATCTTCTCTTTCAGCTCGTTTTTGGGGACAGGCTTGCTGAAAAGATAGCCCTGTACTCTTCCGCAGCCTATATCCTTGAGGAACTTATACTGATCCGGTGTTTCAACACCTTCGGTCAGTGATACCATATCGAGCTGCTTTGAGAGAGAGACGATATTTTCAAGTATGAGACTTGTGTTTTTATTTGTTCCCAGCCCGTCGAGGAACTTCATATCTATCTTGAGGACATCAAACCTGAAGTCTTTAAGAACATTAAGCGAGGAATAGCCGCTGCCGAAGTCGTCCAGCCATATCTTGAATCCGAGCTCACGCAGCTTGTTTATTGAGCTGTTCAGCAGATCGCTGCACGATGAAAGGGCACTCTCGGTTATCTCTATGTCAAGATATTTCTTGTCAATTCCGTATTTTTCGAGAGTTTCGCAGATGAATCCCACAATGTCGCAAAGTTCAAAGTCGAGCCGTGAAAGGTTTACCGACACGGGGCGGCACTCGTTTCCGGTTTCACGTTCAGCCTGTATATCGGCGCACACTCGTTCGATAACATACTTGTCGAGCTTATGTATCTGGCGGTGTTCCTCAAGTACGTCGATGAATACCGCAGGGAACATCATTCCGAACTTCTCGTCATACCAGCGGGACAGGGCTTCAAAGCCGACTATCTCTCCGGTATCGGTTGAGATGATCGGCTGATAGAATACACGGATATTTCCGTTTTCGGCAGCGCTGTCGATGTTGTTCACGATATAGTGTTTCAGCCGGTATCTGTCTTCAAGCACGGTGTCATATTCCTTGCAGCTGAGACTGTAGTGCTTCTTTATGCTCGTGCAGGCAAATCTTGCTCTGTCACAGGCAATGCCGGGATCGTTCTCATCGTCCTTCGGGCGATAGGCACCGCACTTCAGATTGAGCTGAACATCTCCCTGATCCTGTTTTATCTCGTCGGCGATACTGTCTATCACTCTCTGATAACCGGTATTCTCTGTGAGTACAACAAAATGGTCATCAGAGAACCTTGCGCTCAGAGATCCGCTGAATCTGCTCTCTATCAGATGGGCCGTCTTTTTCAGCAGCTCGTTTCCTTTGTGAAAACCGTATGTTTCGTTGTAGGACTTGAAATTTTCGATATCTATGAACAGAAATCTCAGATCGGCGCTCCTGTTCTCCTCTGACAGTTTCTTTTCAGACTCGCTTCTGAAATACATCATGTTGTGTATTCCCGTCAGCTCGTCTTTTTCTGATATCGTGTGAAGCGACCTGTTTGCAGCTTCAAGATTTTCGTCTTTTTTTGCCTGCGACATAGTTCGGCTGTAATTGCTGAAGCTGCAGAAAAGAGTAGCGATCCACATAATGAACAGGTTGATCTTTGTTGCGTCTGTTGTACCAATGATCTGTGAATTTATCACTATCGTCGAATCGAGAGAAAAGTAGAATATCCCGTATGAAACGGTGATTATGAAAAATCCCACTATCGGCGTCCATGTCAGCAGGCATGCGGCAAACAGCTCCATAGTCAGGAAAGTGAATACCTGTTCGCTGCGGCTGTAATCCGCAACCGATATCTCGATTCCGAAGGAAAGGCAGATTATCATGAATGCCCATTTCAGCAGATATCCCAGTATTTTGCTGCATTTTTTTCCTTTTATAAAAAAGACTGCATAAATAAACATAGCCACAGCCGCTGAAAGCAGCAGTCCGTAGTTGAAGTAGTGTGATATATAATAATCCGTGCTTCTGATATCTATACCGTTCAGCTGTCTTGAAAGAAGTCTGATTATCATCCATAGTTCAAGAGCGGCTATTATAACGGACATATATATGCTTGCTCTGATATTTGCGGCAAAAAAGAAGTCCCGGATATATGGGGTCTTCTTTTCAAGACCGATAATTTTAAGCAGCTTTTCTTTCATCTGGAGCTCCTTTGTTATTGGATAAAATGTACAACAGATACAACATCTCGGAATATATTTTATCACATTTTGCTATATTTGTCAATAGCGCCATGTGCTTTCTGAAAAGCATAGCAAAAAAATAGCAGAGCCGCAGCTCTGCTTCATGCATTTATCAGCAGTAAAGCCGATATTGACTTTAGGGAACCTCTAAAAACCCATTTGAGAGAAAAATAGCTACTTGCACCGTATAGCTCGTTGCTGCCTTTGTTGCGCACGTCCGTGTGCGCTTTGGGCAGCAAGTCACTGTATCATACAGTGAACGT
>CAMOKN010000092.1 GCA_946617595.1 uncultured Clostridia bacterium | reverse complement strand
GCACAGAAATTCCTTGACTTGCGCCAGCAAGCCTGCGTCATTTCTGTACAATCTGACGAAAAGTCTGACGGCGCAATTCACGTACAATCTTTGTGCGGTATAGCCTATAAATCTCTGTCGTAAAGCAAATCGCACTACAGGAAGGCGGAAAATGGGGTCCATTCCTCTTCCCTTCCCGACCCTGAGCAGCGGCAGAATAATGTAAATATTATTTACATTGATTGTAACACATCTTAAAATGAATTGCAATAGTTTTGTAAACGATTATTTCAATTTCGTCACAATGTTCAAAAGGAATATCCTGCGTTTATGCAGTATCACGAATTTGAAAAATCGGTCGATAACTTATTGACACCGGCGGAAAATGTGGTATAATTTAAGTAAATGATATTTACACAAAGCGATTGCAGAAAGGAGTGCGGCGTATGGAGTGGTTTACGAACTGGTGGTCGGATCTCGGCCTGTTTGTGCAGATAATGTTTTGTGTGGCTGTTCCTGCCACGCTGATACTTCTGATACAGACAATAATGATAATCTTAGGGTTCGGGCATGACGGAGCCGGGATCAATCCCAGCGATACTTCCGGAATAGACGGTTTTGACGGAAGCACGGATCTGGATATTGATGTAAGTGTCGATGCCGATCTTGATCTCGACGCGGACGGCGGAACAGATATAGATACCGATATAAACTACGGCGACGGGAGCAGTCCCAGAGATATGGGCACCATGAATTTCTTCACGGTGCAGGGAATGATAACGCTGCTGTGCGTTTTCGGCTGGGCAAGTATAATTACATACAACGCTTCAAAAAATGCCATTATCTCGGTGATCGTTGGTGCAGTGCTCGGTGTCGCCTCAATGTACGGCGTCGCAAGACTGCTGTGGGCTTCAAAAAAGCTTGCGCAGAACGGAACACTCAATGTAAAGAACCTTCTCGGTGCTTCAGGAACGGTATATCTCGTGATACCGGCGGATGGCGAAAACAGAGGAAAGGTGAATATCTCCAGCGGCGAACGGCTCGTCGAGTTTGACGCGATAACCGACGGCGGTGAGAGCCTTCCTTATGGGACCCCGGTCAGGGTCATAGATATACGCAGGGAAAATGTTCTTGTAGTTGAAAAAATATGATGAGGTAATTTATGGAGCCTATAGATATTATTTTCTGGGTATTTATCGCATTTGTTGTGATCGCAGGTATCGTGTGCCTTATGATATTTCTCCCCAAGGAGCATGAGTTTGACGAAAAACACAGGGATCAGTACAGGATACAGTACCGTGACGGCACCTATTCGGTATCCCACAAGCCTGCAAAATACGGCGAAAATATTTTCTTGCTCAAAAGCAGATACTTCTATATCCTGAAAGTTCCGTTCTCCGTTGATGCATTCTGTGACGAAGCCGAGGGAAAGGATAAGAAGACATATCGCGCAACAGCTGCGGTGACGGTGTATTTCCCGGAAGATAAGCTCACGGTGTTTGCCGAAAATTTTCACAACATAGATCAGCAGTCGATAGAAGAAACGCTTTCCGAAACGCTATCCACAGCTCTTGAAGAAGCTGTGAAAAATTATGAGGGCGACAAGGCTTTCGATGAGTATTTCACCGAAGTGGGTAAAGAAAAGATAGCCCTGTTCGGAGCAATAATAATGTCAGTAAACGATCTTAAAGTTACAAGGATCGATAACAAGGAATAAGGAGGATATAATTATGGACCCTACAATAATTATAGCAATAGCCGTCGGAGTGATAATCATATTCGCGCTGATAGCAGGTATTCTTTCAAGATACCGCAAATGCCCGTCCGACAAGATACTCGTTATATACGGTAAAGTCGGAAGCGACAAGAGCGGTCAGGCAAGAAGCGCACGCTGTATCCACGGCGGCGCGGCGTTCATTGTGCCGATAATCCAGTCATATCAGTATATGGATCTGACGCCTATCTCCATAAACGTCGATCTGCGTAACGCGCTTTCAAAGCAGAATATCCGTGTTGATGTTCCTTCAAGCTTTACTGTAGGTATCTCCACCGAGACCGGTGTAATGCAGAATGCGGCTGAGCGTCTGCTCGGACTAAAAATGCAGCAGATACAGGAACTCGCAAAGGATATCATCTTCGGTCAGCTGCGTCTTGTTATTGCAACAATGGAGATCGAGGAGATCAACACAGACCGCGATAAGTTCCTCATTGCAGTATCAAAGAACGTTGAGATCGAGCTTCGCAAGATCGGTCTGAGACTCATAAACGTAAATGTCACCGATATCCGCGATGAATCCGGATATATCGAGGCTCTCGGTAAAGAGGCAGCTGCAAAGGCTATCAACGATGCCAAGAAATCAGTTGCCGAAAAGAACCGTGACGGTGCAATAGGTGAAGCGAATGCGAACCGTGACCAGAGAATACAGGTAGCTGCCGCAAATGCAAGCGCTATCGAGGGTGAGAACTCCGCAAAGGTCGAGATCGCACAGTCCGAGGCAACAAGAAGATTCAGAGAAGCCGAAGCAGATGCAAAGGCAGCAAACGATGCAAAGATCGCGATCGCACAGACCGGAAGAGACGGTGAGATCGGACAGGCGAACGCTATGCGCGATCAGCGTGTACAGGTAGCGGCAGCCGATGCAAAGGCAGTCGAGGGTGAGAACTCCGCAAAGATCGCCGTTGCACAGTCCAATGCCGCAAGACGTGAAAAAGAAGCAGAAGCTCTGAAGCTTGCAACAGCTGCAGAAGCAGTTCAGGCAGCAAAAGCGCGTGAGGAATCCTACGAGGCTCAGAAGCTTGCCGAGGATAAGCGTGCCGAGCTTGAAATGGCAACTCAGAAGGCTGACGTTATCGTCAAAGCACAGATAGCCAAGGAACAGGCTCAGATCGAAGCAGAGGCAGAAGCTGAAGTAATGCGCCGCAAGGCAAAGGGTGAAGCGGACGCTATTTTCGCTAAAATGGAAGCTCAGGCAAACGGTATGCGTGAGATACTCCAGAAGCAGGCAGAAGGTATGAGAGAGCTTGTAAATACAGCCGGCAGCGCAGATGACGCAGTAAAGCTCATACTTGCGGACAAGATGGAAGACCTGATGAAGATACAGGTAGATGCTATCAAGAATATCAAGATAGACAAGGTAACTGTCTGGGACGGCGGCTCAGGCGGCAAGGACGGAAAAAGCTCCACCGCAGATTTTATAAGCGGATTGTTCAAGTCTGTTCCTCCGCTGGGTGAGATGTTCGATCAGGCAGGAATGAAACTCCCGGATTATCTCGGAAAGCAGATAGAGGAAAAGGCTTCTGCACCCGCACAGACTGTGGAGACACAGGCTGATGTAACAGAATGATCGTAAGGCGGTATCGTGATGATACCGCCTTATACTGTCCGAAGAAGCCGCTTGCGCTTGAGACTTTTGCCCTGCGCGGGCAGCGCTGGGGCTCTGCCCCCGTCCCCGGCGGGCTCTGCCCTGCACCCGCTGAGGCTCCGCCCCCGTCCCCGGCAGGGCTCTGCCCTGCACCCGCTGGGGCGCTGCCCCCGTCCCCGCTACTTTTCAATGTGAAAAGTAGCAAAAGCAAATCCCGTTAAAACGGAACTTGAAAAGATACTTCACAGTTCCTACAAATGCTTCTTTGAAAAACTCAGGCGGTATCGTGATGATATCGCCTGTCTTGCATTTTTCGGGCAAGTATGATATAATTATAATATTGATAACAGAAAGGACGAACCGGAATGGAAATTGAGAAAATGCTTGAAAAGCTCTGCGGTTCAACAGGTGTCTCCGGAGCAGAGAGCGAAGCTGCCAAGACTGCGAGTGAGCTGCTGTCGGCTTATACAAACGATGTGCAGACCGATAATTTCGGCTGTGTGAGCGGCTTTATCGGAGACCGGAATAACGGAAAGCCTGTGGTAATGCTTGAGGCGCACATCGACGAGATCGGATTTATCGTCACATATATAGACGAATCCGGATTTCTGAAAGTCGGAAGCTGCGGAGGGACGGACAGGCGGCTGTACCCTGCACAGACAGTTACCGTACACACGGAAAACGGCGATATAAGGGGAGTTATATGCACATTGCCTCCGCACGTTGCGACCGATTCATCAAAAACTATGAAGACTGATGAAATAGCGGTGGACATCGGCTGTACAAGCCGCGGATCAGCGGAAAAACTGGTTTCTCAGGGAGACAGGATAACTATAGACAATAAACTCTCAAAGCTTATCGGCACGCGATATACTGCAAAGGCTATAGATGACCGGGCAGGAGTTGCCGCGGTCCTGTATGCGCTTGAACTGCTGAAAGACCGTGAGACTGCATATAATATCGAGGTGCTGTTTGCATCGCAGGAGGAAGTCGGGTGCAGAGGGGCACAGATAGCGTCATTCCGCAGTAAAGCCGACATTGCTCTTGCGACCGATGTAAGCTTCGCATATACACCCGATGCAAAAAAGCACCATTGCGGAGAAATGGGAAAGGGTGCAATGATAGGAATATCTCCTGTTCTTGACAGAAAGATCTCAAATGAGCTTAAAGCTCTTTCCGAAGAGCAGCATATCCCCTATCAGCTTGAAATAATGTCATCACGCACCGGAACTGACGCAGACAGTATCTGCGTTTCTCACGGCGGGATACGCACGGGACTTATATCAATACCGGAAAAATATATGCACACGCCCGTGGAAGTGGTCGATATAGAGGATATAAGGGCTGTGAGCCGGTTAATGGCGGCATTTATTACTGGAGGTGAGAAGAATGTCTGATACCAAGAAGCTTTTTGAGCTTACCGAAAAGCTTTCACGGCTGTGCGGAACAAGCGGTGATGAGCAGGATATCATGAAGTTCATAATGTCTCAGCTTCCTTCTGACTGTGATGTAAAGACCGATAATATCGGAAATCTCATAGTTTTCCGCAAAGGTGCGGCAGTTCCCGGTAACAGGATAATGCTCTGTGCGCACATGGACGAGGTAGGATTCATCATAACGGATATAACCGATGACGGTCGGCTGAAATTTGCGTCGGTCGGGGGGATATCTCCTGGGGTTGTTTTCGGGCGCAGAGTTGTGTTTTCAAACGGAATGATCGGAGTCATAGCCGCAAAAGCCATGCATCAGCTCAAAGATGAAGAACGTGAAAAGCAGCCTGAGACAGACGATCTTGCAATAGATATAGGTGCAAAAGACGCCGACGAGGCGTGCAAATATGTTTCACGTGGAGATTTCTGCTATTTTATGAGTGAATATGAGGAATTCGGAGACGGGTTCATCAAGGGCAAAGCGCTTGATGACCGTGCCGGCTGTGCTGTCATGCTGACTCTTCTGAGTGAAGAACTGCCTTATGATACATACTTTGTATTCACGGTACAGGAAGAGATCGGCACGAGAGGAGCTTCGTGTGCAGCGTTCAATATAAAACCGGATATTGCGGTTATAATTGAAACTACGACAGCCTGTGATATTGCAGGATCCGAAGGAGAAAAGCGGGTCTGCGAGCTCGGAAAAGGCGTAGTGGTATCATATATGGACAGATCGACGATCTATGACCGTGAGCTGTACCGGCTTGCCCGAAATACAGCAGACGGGATCGGCGTAAAGAATCAGACAAAGACCGTGATCGCAGGCGGGAATGACAGCGGAGCGATACACAAGGCAGTGGGCGGCATACGCACTGTGGCACTTTCGGTCCCGACCAGATATCTGCACTCACCTTCCTGCGTTATGAAAAAGGAAGATGTCGAAGCGACTCTTCTTACGGCAGGAGAACTTATAAAGAAGCTTGCAGATATCTGATATCTGCTGCTCAGAGGATAATACTATGATAGAGAAAATTACAGGAAAAGCGGCACTCAACAGTGCCCTGAACGGGATAAAAGACGTATATACAGAAAAGGTACGTTCTTTCGCAGACGCATACGGAACAGGGTATGATTTCTGCACATTCTATAAACAGACCGGCGGAACGCTGATATCGAATTACTATGGTTCTGCGACTGTAGCAAAAAGCGGCAAGCGAACAGGAGACAGGCTTGCGGAGCTTATGGAATTTCTCACCTGTGGAATGTTCAAGAAAGTGCTGATGCCGTACGAATCGTTTGAGGCTTCAAATATTGATGCAAACTATGAAAAACTTAATCTCATGGTATATCGGAATGATATAAAAATTTCCGACGATATTGACAAAGTAATAACTGTGTCGGAAGATTCTGTCGGTGAAATCTCCGAAATTATAGCGGACGGATTTGACATTGACTGCAATAAGTGGTACACTGATATGAGTCATATGCTCCGCCACGGGACGGCAAGATTATACACACTTGAAGGAAAAGCCTGTGCGGTAAGAATGTATGCGTCATCCGGAATAACATATCTGTCGTATGTCTGCACGAGAAAAGCCGATCGAGGGCAGGGACTTGCGAGCAAGCTTCTGAACGGAGTATGCGGAATGGAGACAGCTGCCGGAAATGAGATATACATATTCTGTCGTGATGATCTCAAGGGATTTTACGAGAAAAACGGATTTGATATTTACGGCGAGGCTGCCGAACTGACGATATAAGCACCGATACTGCCGGTCATACTGCTCTCCCCATAGATGAGAGCGGGGACAGCACTTCCGCTTAATATTCACTTTAATAGGAGCAGGCACTGCCGGATCCCGGCAGACTCCTGAGGAGCTCTGAGGAGAGCTCCAACCGGCATTAGGGGTAAGAAGCGCACTCCGCGGAGCTTCTCCGAAAGCTCCGAAGGAGCGGTGTTTTTGCTTACTTTTGCCACTGCTGGCAAAAGTAAGTCGCCAACGCCGGCAGTGACTGCCAAAAGAAAATCCGTACTATTTGCGGGCGAAAAGATCTGACTCTTATCCGGCATGTTCGGATAAAATTTGATCGCATTTATTCCACGGTCATCTTGACATAAGCCTCTATTCAATGTGATAGTCGGGCAGCACCGGCAGGCATCCAAAAGTGCAGGGTGTGGGGGCGCAGCCCCCACAGTTGCAGGGTGTGGGGGCGCAGCCCCCAAAGTTGCAGGGTGTGGGGGCGCAGCCCCCAAAAGTGCAGGGCGTGGGGGCGCAGCCCCCAAAGTTACGGGGTGTGGGGGCGCAGCCCCCAAAAGTGCAGGGCGTGGGGGCGCAGCCCCCAAAAGTGCAGGGCGTGGGGGCGCAGCCCCCAAAGTTGCAGGGTGTGGGGGCGCAGCCCCCATAAAACCTCACCCCTCCCTTGAGGGAGGGGCAGGGGTGGGTGAAAAATATATAATATTGAGGAGATAAGAAATACTGTGAGCTGCTGCTTTAATTTTGATAAGGAGCTTGAAAATTTAGCCAAACAGGCGGAGGAGAATTGTACCGAATCTTTCGCAAGAATAGACCATACCGCCCGCTGTAACAGCGAAAAAGTGCTGAAAGCATTCATCGATAACCGAGTCGGAGAAATGCACCTGAAGGGAACCACCGGTTATGGCTACGGAGATGACGGAAGAGATAAACTCGATGCGGTGTTCGCGCAGATACTCGGCGCCGAGGACGCACTCGTGCGTCATAATTTTGTAAACGGAACACACGCGATCTCAACCGCACTGTTCGGAGTGCTCCGCCCCGGAGACCTGATGCTGTCACTGACGGGCAGACCGTACGATACCCTGAATGATGTCATTTTCGGGGAATACGGAGGTTCGCTCACGGAGTTCGGAGTGAAATACGATCAGATAGATCTGCTGCCCGACGGCAGAGTTAATTTCGGAAAGATAAATGAACTTGCGCGTTCATGCAAAGTTGCATATATACAGCGTTCAAGAGGCTACAGCCTCCGCCCCTCAATAACCGTTTCGGAAATAAGCGAAATGGTGGATTCAGTAAAAAGTGTAAATCCCGAAGCTATTATAATAGTAGATAACTGCTACGGCGAGCTTGTTGAACGCGTAGAACCGTGCGATGTCGGAGCCGATCTTATAGTCGGTTCGCTGATAAAAAATCTCGGCGGCGGAATAGCAGAGACCGGCGGTTATATTGCCGGAAAAAAAGAGCTCATCGAGCTGTGCGCGTACCGGCTTACTACTGTCGGTACCGGCAAAGAAGTCGGCTGCTCGCTTAATATGAACCGCAGTATGTTCATGGGACTTTTCCATGCTCCCGAAACAGTAAAAAACGCTGTAAAGACCGCGACGTTCGCCTCGGCACTGTTCAGGCAGCTCGGTTTTACCGCATACCCGAATCATAATGAGTACCGCACAGATATCATCACCGCAATAAAGCTCGGCTCAAAAGAAAACCTCATAGCTTTCTGTGAGGGAATACAGTCCGGCAGCCCTATCGACAGCTTCGTTACCCCCGAACCATGGGATATGCCCGGTTACGACAGTCAGGTAATAATGGCGGCAGGTGCATTTACTATGGGTGCTTCCATAGAGCTTTCGGCAGATGCTCCTCTTCGTGAGCCTTATGCGGTGTGGCTTCAGGGCGGTCTTACAT
This sequence comes from uncultured Clostridia bacterium, assembly GCA_946617595.1. Lineage (GTDB taxonomy): Bacteria > Bacillota > Clostridia > Oscillospirales > Ruminococcaceae > Ruminiclostridium_E. Next base: position 198 of record CAMOKN010000092.1, on the reverse strand, counting down.
ACGATACCGGCAGGACCGGGATAATGCTCGCTGCCCAGCGTATGCTTGACAAAGGGCTGATAAAGATATGAAGGGAACCTCTAAAAACCCATTTGAGAGAAAACGAGTCATCCGCGTCGAATATTTCGTCAAGTCTCCTCACCTTGCGTGGTCTCCCCGGCAGCGGGGAGGTGTCGAGCTTGCGAGACAGAGGGTGTC
>CAMOKN010000091.1 GCA_946617595.1 uncultured Clostridia bacterium | reverse complement strand
TGCCGGGGAGATCACGCAAGGTGAGGAGACTTGACGAAGCAGTTGGTGCAAGCAGTTCTTTTTCTCTCAAATGGGTTTTTAGAGGTTCCCTTTATATTTCCGGCATCACACATTATTTATATTTATTTTATGCAGAACAGGTATATACACAATACCTCTCCGCTGTTAATGTCATTTTTCGTAAACTTCTCTTTTCAGTATGCCGATATAGCTGAGATTACGGTATCTCTCTGCGTAATCGAGCCCGTATCCTACCACAAACTGATTCTCTACATCAAAACATTTATAATCGGCTTTTAAATCACTTACCTTATCTGCCGTTACTTTGTCGAGCAGTGTGCATATTTTCACCGATGACGGATTTTTCTGCAAAAGGTACTTCTTTACAGCCGCAAGGGTCCGTGCGGTATCGAGGATATCCTCTATGATCAGCACATCACGTCCGTGTATATCGGTATCGAGATCCTTTAAAATACGGACATTTCCTGATGATACGGCTTCGTTTCCGTAAGATTTTGCCACCATGAAATCTATGGAGCACTCTGTCTTTATCTCACGCATGATATCTGCCATGAAAACTACCGATCCTTTGAGGATACCTACCAAAAGCGGATTCTTTCCTTCATAGTCCGCTGTGATCTGTGCGCCGACAGCTTTTATAGCTTCTCTGATCTGTTCTTCGGTAAACAGGATTTTTTCAACGTCTTTATGCATCTTTTTTCTCCGATAACAAAATTCCATTAAATAAGTATATCACAATACTATGAAAAAATCAACACCCAAAATGTTCAAATAATGAAAATTAGCTAACATTATTGTAAAAATTGATCTCTGCGGTAATTCTGTATCTCTTCACCGGCAAAGAATATCTTTTTTCTTACATAGGCAAATCTGTTTTTCTGTAAATTCACCTTTCCCATTCCCCTGTCTATGATCTCACAGCACTGCGATATGCGCAGTCTTGTGGGTTCGACACCGTTTCGCTTCAGTTCTGCGGATATTATGCGGAATTTCACTGCTGCCGGAAGCTCACCGAGCCTGCGTGAATCGTATCCTATGCCTTTTTTGCACTCCTCCGCACACCTGCGTGAGTATTCTTCTATGAATGCTTCATCATCGCCTACCGCAGCGCTCATACGTGTCATTGCTTCAATGACAGAGGGGTTGAACTCTTTAAGAAGCGGCAAAAGCCTGTGCCGCACACGGTTACGGGTGCAGTCATCTGTAAGATTCGTGCTGTCCGTTACATAATCTATGCCGTTTTGTACGCAGTATTCCTCCGTCTGTTCTCTTGAACAGAAGATCAGTGGACGAATGAAATTTTCTCGTACAGGCGGGATACCCGCAAGCCCTTTTGTACCGGTGCCGCGGATAATATTCATCAGCACCGTCTCGGCGCTGTCATTTGCGGTATGCGCGGTGGCAAGCTTTGAGCCGGAAGTGCCGCAGGCTTTCCCGAAGCACTCATACCTGAGCCTACGCGCGGCTTCTTCAATGCTTTCGTGTTTACCGAGAGATTTTTTTACATCAACATTATATACTTCGAGAGCGATACCGAGCTCTTTGCAGAAACGGCGGACGAATTTCTCATCTCCGTCGCTTTCGTCTCCCCGGAGATTGTGGTTTATGTGGCATGCCGATACTTCGATGCCGAGCTGCTCATGCAAAGAGAAAAGCACGTGCACCAGCGCACAGCTGTCAGCGCCGCCGCTGAGTCCCACGATCACGTGATCTCCCGGAGCAAGCATATCATACTTTGCGATAGCCTCAATGACCCGGTTCTTCATATCTTCTCTCCACATCGCTGAATCTTGTGAACTGACCGTCCCAGCGCATATTGACCTTTCCGGTCTCGCCATGACGGTTCTTTGCGATTATGCACTCGCAGCTTTCAACGTTATCCTCGGACTTGTTATAGTATGCGTCGCGGTACAAAAAAAGCACGATATCGGCGTCCTGCTCTATAGAACCCGATTCACGCAGGTCGGACAGCATGGGGCGCTTGTCCTCTCTTGATTCGGGACCTCGGGACAGCTGTGACAGTGTTATCACCGGCACATTCAGCTCTTTTGCCATAATTTTGAGATTTCTTGTTATCTCCGAGACTTCGGCAACTCGGTTCCCACTGTTCTTACCTGATGTCATCAGCTGCAGGTAGTCGATAACGACGAGTCCGAGATCGTCCATTCTGCGGAGCTTCGCTTTCATCTCACCTATCGTGATGTTTGCGGTATCGTCAACATATAGTTCTATCATATTGAGCATCTCGGCGGCTTCATTAAGGTTCGGCCACTGCGAACGCTCGATATTGCCGGTCTTCAACGCTTCCGAGGGGATCTTTCCCTCGGACGACAGCATACGCTCAACGAGCTGCTCACGCGACATTTCAAGACTGAATACGGCAACTTTTTTCCCGCGCTGTATTCTTGCGGCATTTACAGCAATGTTCATTGCAAATGATGTCTTTCCCATACCGGGACGAGCCGCGATAAGTATAAGATCGGAAGGATTCAGTCCGTAGATATATTTGTCAAGAGACGGAAATCCCGAGCTCAGACCTTTCTTATTTGCTTCCTCCGGGTGTTCAGCAAGAAACGCGAGGTTTTTCAGAAGCTCACGCAGAGTATTGCCGATATGCATAAGACCCTTGATGTCTTTTTCGCTTCGTATGTCAAAAATGCGCTTCTCGGCATATTCGAGTATCGCCGCAGGCTCGTCGGTTCCGGCATAAGCCTTGTCAAAGATATCTTTTGCGGCAAGAATGAGCCGACGCATAAGAAATTTCTCATCAAGTATCTCAGCATAGCTTTCTATGGAGGATTTCTCCACCGACAGCTCAGAGAGCTTGAAAAGGTACGTCCGCGCACTGTCCTGTGACTCGAAAACGCTCTGCCTTACGCAGTTTTCAACAACACTGACAATATTTATCTCCTCGCCGCTCACAAACAGCTTCTGGATAACGGAGTATATCCCGCTGTGCATCTTTATGTGGAAATGCTCGGGAGAAAGTTTGTCCGTAACTTTGGTAAGCAGCTCCGGCTCTACTATTATGGAACCGAGAACTATCTGCTCGGCATCTATATTAAAAGGAAGATCGGACTCGTTTACACTGAGCTCCGCCATTCGTGTTCACCACCTTGGTCGATGCGTCTGAGATCGTTGAGAGGACGCTGCGCTTGAGAGAATTGAGAAGATGCTGCGCTTGAGATTGGGGCTCGTCTGTCGGTCAACCCCCTCTGCGGCTTTTGCTTTGCAAAAGCTTCACCTCCCCCTTATATAAGATCACTGCAGCTCTGTTACCTGTACCTTGAATTTGGCGGAAACTCCGTTGTAAAGTCTTGCCTCCGCTTCATAAGTACCGAACGATTTAATATCCTCTTTGAGAACTATTTTCTTCTTGTCGATATCAAGTCCGTGTGCGTCCTTTATAAGCTTCACCACGTCCTTACCGGTGACCGAACCGAAAAGTCTGCCGTTTGAGCCGGCTTTGAGAGCTGTCGAAAATGTCTTGCCCTCAATTATGGAGGCTATCCTCTTGGCCTCGGCTATCTCGGTGTCGATCTTGTGCTGAGCGTGAGCCTGCTGACCTTCAAGTATGTTCATGTTCGCATTGGTAGCTTCGACAGCAAGATTCTGCTTGAAAAGGCAGTTGCGGGCATATCCGTCCTTGACTTCCTTTATCTCGCCTTTTCTGCCGGTTCCCTTAACGTCCTGCAAAAGTATCACTTTCATTTGTTCTGTCCTCCTGTTATGTGCTTATGCTTTCGTAATATTTGTCTATCGCTTCTTTAAGCTTTCCGTAAACCTCGTCTATCGTAGAATCCCTGAACTGCGCTCCTGCCATGGTCTGATGTCCGCCGCCGCCGAGATTCTCAGCTATCAGCTGTACATTTATCGCACCCAGCGAACGGCAGTTCACCGCTATCTCGTCGCCGGAAGTACGCGCTATAACAAATGATGCCTTTACATCTGCAACTCCCAGCAGATCGTCCGCAGCCTGAGGTGCCGCAGTCCTCATATCCTGCATTACCTTATCCGCAGTCGCGATAGCACAATTTCTGTAAACGGACGCGGAAGCAACAAGCTCCGATTTCTGGCGATAGGTTTCTATTGTTCCCGCGAACAGGGATTTCACATTCACCGTGTCGGCACCGAGCTTTCGCAGTGCAGCCGCGGCTTCAAAAGTTCTTACGCCCGTGCGCAGAGTGAAATTCTTGGTATCGAGCATTATTCCCGACAGCAGAGCCTCAGCCTGTACTGATGAGATCTTTCCGGCATCACCGAAATACTGGAGCAGCTCGGTCACCATTTCGCAGGCGCTCGAAGCGTAAGGCTCATGGTGGAATATCATAGCCTTGTCGATATAGTTTATCATCTTTCTGTGGTGATCTATGACCACAACTTTATCCGCGCGTTCAAGCAGCTCGGGAACATCAACGATATTGGGATTATGCGTATCTACGATGATAAGAAGCGAATTTTCGCCGAAATTCTCCTTTGCCTCTGCCGGACTTGTGAAAAGGTACGCTTTTTCCTTCTCATACAGATAGTCATACAGACGCATCGAAAGAGTTGTTCCCTTGTCTATCACGGCATAGGAATTTTTCCCGAGTCTTCTTATTGCTCCGGCAAGTCCGACGCAGGCACCGACAGCATCGAGATCGCTGTTGCGGTGTCCCATTATGTAAACGTCTTCCGCCTGTGCAACTGCCTCTATCAGCGAATTTGCGATTATTCTTGTCTTTACCTTCGTATGACGCTCTACGCCCTTTGATACGCCTCCGTAGAATTCAAAGCCGTTCTCCGTCTTTATCGCAGCCTGATCTCCGCCTCTGCCGAGAGCCATATCGAGTGCCTGACGCGCGATATCCGCACTTTCGGCGATAGTTCTTGCAGTTCTGCCGATACCGATAGAAAGCGTAACATTGATACGGTCGTTTACCTGTATCTCTCTTGCACGCTCAAGTATTTTCACCTTATCCTCGATCATCGAACGGACATAGCGCTCTTCAACAACTGCCCAGAAACGCTCACGGCTGTACTTTCTGAGTATTCCGTTTGTTTCACTTATGAAATCCTCCAGAAGCTTGTCGATCTGAACGGTGATCTTTGCAGTCTCACTTTCTGAGCTGCCGCCGAAGAGTTCCTCATAGCTGTCGATAACGAAAATCATTACCACAGGCTGTGAGAGCTTTTTCTCGATCTCCAGTGTACGTATTCTTGTAACATCGGAGAAATAGATCATGAACACATTCTTTGCTTCCTGCTCTGTAGGAGCATCGGCATAGACGCGGTAATAATTGTTCTTATACTTTATCTCATAATATCCGTCTTTTCCGAGAAGCTTTTCGAGGGGAAGCTTTGTTATCACCTCAATAGAACTGCCGTAAACCGCCTCTTCGGTGAAGCGCTCCTCAAAATCCTTGTTGTACCACACGAGTCTGCTGTTCACATCAACTATAGCGATACCAAGCGGCATATAGTTCATCGAAACACGCTCCATGCGGTCGATCTCGGAATCTATCCTTGCGAAATACTGGAAATTCCTGCGGGTGACAGAAATGAGCTTTGCCGCCGTGAAACCTCCTGTTACGCACAGTACGGGCGCTAAAACGCAGAACGCTTCCAGAGACGCATTGTAGAGGAATATCAGCATTACCAGTGCGGTAATAATAAGTGAAATTACGGCAACTACGAGTCCCGCATCACGGAAATTGTTCTTCATTCTGTCACCTCCGGTCCTGATTCAGAATCATGTATTGTGAACATACAAACCTACGAGTTTGATCGCGAAGCTGTTCGCCTTTGCTTCTTTCGGCGCCCGAAAGAAGCGGGGCGCGGGGTGTCTCCCCCATTGGGGGAGGTGAAGCTTTTGCAAAGCAAAAGCCACAGAGGGGGCTGACCGACAGACGAGCCCCGCATCTCAAGCGCAGCGGCAAAATCTCAAGCGCAGCGTTTTCTCAGACCTCCATAATTATTGGAAGTATCATCGGGCTTCTTCCGGTCTTGGAGAAGATAAATCCGCTGAGCGCGTCCTTCACATCGGCTTTAAGACCCGACCACTCTCTCATATTAGGAGAAAGAGCCTTTTTCATTACCGAAGCCGCACGTTCACGCGCTTCGTCCATAAGCTCTTCCGACTCACGGACATACACGAATCCCCTTGATACGATATCGGGTCCGGACATGATCTTTCCGGTAGATTTTTCGACTGCCGCTACAACTATTATAAGTCCGTCCTGCGCAAGATGCTTTCTGTCACGCAGTACGACCGACCCGACATCGCCGACTCCGAGTCCGTCTATAAGCACCCGTCCGGCGGTGACCTGACCGCTGATCTTCATTTCGATGCCGTCTGTTTCGATAACACTTCCGTTTCCGGCGATGAAGATGTTCTCATCGGGGATATGGAGCTGTTTTGCGAGCTCGGCGTGCTTCAGCATATGCTTGAACTCGCCGTGTATCGGTATAAAGAACTTCGGGCGGGTCAGGGAGATCATCATTTTGAGTTCTTCCTGGCAGGCGTGACCTGAGACGTGAACATCGTACATTGCCTCATAGATCACCTTTGCGCCGGCTTTCATAAGCTCGTTTACAACGCGCCCGACCAGCTTTTCGTTTCCCGGAATGGGATTTGCGGAGATTATGATAAGATCCTGCGGAGTTATTGTCACTTGTCTGTGCTCGTTGTTAGCCATTCTGGACAGCGCGGACATAGGCTCACCCTGACTGCCGGTGGTTATGATTACGAGTTCTTCCGGCGGTATCTTACCTATCTTGTCGATATCCACGAGAATACCCTTCGGCACACGGATATAATTCAGCTCTATGGCAGTGTTCAGTACATTTATCATGCTTCTGCCGGAGACTGCGACTTTTCTTCCGGTTATCTCGGCATTGTCGATTATCTGCTGAATGCGGTGGATATTGCTGGAAAATGTTGCAACTATTATGCGCTTTCCGTCAGCCTGAGAGAAAAAGTTCCTGAAAGTTGCGCCCACTCGTCTTTCGGACATGGTATATCCCGGACGCTCGGCATTCGTGCTCTCCGAAAGCAGAGCAAGGACTCCCCTGTTGCCGAGTTCTCCGAAACGCGCAAGATCAATTATACCGCCTTCTATTGGCGTATAATCCACCTTGAAGTCGCCGGTGTGGATAACGATACCGGCAGGAGTGAATATCGCGAATCCGCATGAATCGGGTATCGAATGGTTCACACGTATGAATTCCACAGCCATGCAGCCCATTTTAACGGTCTGTCTCGGCTGCACGACATTGAGCTTGCATTGTCCTAAAATATTGTGCTCTTTCAGCTTTCCTTCCACAAGACCGAGAGTAAGACGTGTGCCATAGACAGGGACATTCACCTGTTTTAGCAGATATGCAAGGCTTCCGATGTGGTCCTCATGTCCGTGGGTAAGCACGACTCCCCTGAGTTTATCCTTGTTTTTTATGATGTAGGAAAAATCGGGTATCACAAGATCTATCCCGAGCATATCATCATCGGGGAACGCAAGTCCGCAGTCCACAATGAACATATCATTGCAGCACTCGTAGAGATAGAGGTTCTTACCTATCTCGTCAAGTCCGCCGAGGGGGATTATCTTCAGCGGAGGAGCTTTTCTTCCGCTGCGGCCTCTGTCCTGAACGGCGGGAGCGATCATATTTTCGGGACGTTCCCTGCGCCCGTTACGGAGTATCTCAGACGTAAGTGTTTCGGTCTGTTTTGCGGCAGACTGCTGCTTCTGTTTTGACGCTGCCCTCTGACGGGTCTTTGACTCGGGACGCTGAGCCTGTATTGTCTTTTTCTTTACGGGACTTTTAACGTTTTTCTTCTGATTGGCGTTCTTTCCCGGCATAAGATATTTGCCCGGCTGCGGAGCCTTTCGGTTCTGCGCGGACTGTTTGCGGTTATTGTCCATTTTGCCTCTCTTTCTCATACCGGACAGCATTCGTTCAGTGAAGAAAAAATGATAGCGGCTTTCCGGTAATCATGTCATTTTTTGAAAACATCTGATACATTTTCAGGAAACGATCATCTCAGACATCTCGTTCATTATATACAAGGGCTTTCAGCCCTGATGCACATAGAAATACATTATTTATTATACTCCATTTTCTTCCAAAAGTCAAGTAATATTATGGGCAACTCAAAAAACCTTTTTTGCCCGCATCAGATACGGGGTACCTCTAAAAACTGCTTTGAAAAGAGAAAATGTGGCAGCCGTGTCGAAGACGAGGAAAGGCTCCGAAAGCTTGCTGGTCTGTCGGTCTTCTGTCGGTCATCCCTCTCTGGCTTCGCCACCTCCCCCAGCGGGGGAGACACCCTCTGTCTCGCAAGCTCGACACCTCCCCGC
>CAMOKN010000090.1 GCA_946617595.1 uncultured Clostridia bacterium | reverse complement strand
GTCATGAAGTCGGGATTCAAGGCGGCAGTCCTTGAAGGCTTGATAGCTACCGGACTGATATTTGTTTTTGCAAAGCAGTTCTGCGGTCTTTTCGGCATCGGTGAAGGCGAAACGATCGAACCTTCCATTGCCGCGATAAGGATAGTATGCTGCGGATTTACGCTGTGCAGCGTGGTATCGCTGACAACGTCCTACTATATGCTGATAGACCGTATCCGTATGGCTCTGTTCTTTGCGATGCTCCAGAATGGGGCATTGTACATACTCCTGCCGATACTCGGCTCGCTTCTTTTCGGCATCAACGGACTGTGGGCAGGCTTCATCGTAGCCCCGCTGCTGACGCTTATCTGTGCGTATGTTTATGTGTTCCTGAGGTTCGGAAAGGCCAATTTCCCGTTCCTGCTGAAAGACATAGACTCGGATATCGTGGTAATGGACGATGTACTTACGGCGGAAACTGCGTCGGCACTGTCGGAACGGGTAAGGGTGTGTGTGGAGTCCCACGGCTATCCCGCAAAAACTGTCTCTTACTCAGCACTTTTCGTTGAAGAGATCGGTCTTACAATACTTGAAAAAAACAAGGAGATGAAAAAACCGATCTTGTTTGAACTTTCGCTCTTCTTTGAAAAAGATTCGGTTCTTATTGTGGAACGTGATTCCGGCGAATTGTTCGATGTTACAGACCCTAATGCGCATGTAAAGGGGCTGAGCGGTTTCAGCGAACTTATGAAATCAAATGATGAAAAAGCCTATCTTGTGACTACGGGCTATAACCGCAATATGATACGCTTTTCAAAGTCCTGAACACGGCGGAGGGGGTACTATGAATGTATATGATTTTGACGGTACGATCTACTATCCCGACTGCACTATAAGCTTTGCGGTATGGTGTGCGAACCGCCACCCGAAACTGTGGTTCACCTTTGCTCCGAAAGCGTTCAGCAGCCTTATGCAGTACAACAAGGGAAAGCTGGAAAGATACAAATTCGAGCGCCAGTTTTTCAGCTTTCTCGGAATGATCGACGATTTTGACGAACAGATCGAGAAATTCTGGGATAAGCACGAGAAAAGGATCTCGGCGTGGTATCTTGCGCAGAAGAAGCCGGACGATCTTATCATAAGCGCGTCGCCGGACTGCATAATAGCGCCTATCGCAAGACGGCTCGGCGTGGCTTATATCGCGTCGAAGTATGACCGCGAAGCGGGCGTATTCGTCAGCAATCTGATGTTTGCCAGAGAAAAAGCGCATTATATAAGGGAGCAAGGATTCCCGATGATAGAGAACTTCTACTCCGATTCACTGTCCGATACCCCTCTTGCTCTTTGTGCGGAAAAGGCTCACCTGGTGACCAACAAGGCGCAGAAGGTGAACGACTGGCCGAAGCTTGACATGGAAACGCTCAAAAAGGTTTACCGCAAGACAGACACAGGAACTAAAGTTCATCTTAAATAAACGGGGTTCTTTTATGTATGTGATAGTATATGATTTCGGAACAAGTGCAGTCAAGACATGCCTTTTTGAAATAAGTACGTCTATACGTCTTTTATGTCATTCCAACGCGGAGTACGGCCTTTATATCCTTGAAAACGGCGGAGCCGAACAGGACACCGAAGAATGGTGGTCAGCAATAACAAAAACAACGAAAGAGCTTTTTACCGGGACTGACGTAAAGCCCTCCGAGATCGCCGGTATCTCCTTTTGCACGCAGATGCAGAGTGTAGTGCTGGTTGACAGGGACGGGAATGCTCTGCGCCGCCCAATGAATTTTCTTGATACAAGGGCGGTAAATGAGTTTAAAGAAGGGCTCGGAAAAGGTCTTATAAAAGTATCGGGCTGCAATGCGGTTAAGCTGCTCAGAAACCTTGCCGTCAACAAAACAGCCTCAATGAGCGCAAAGGATCCTGTATATAAGTACAAATGGGTCGGGAAGAATGAGCCGGATATTTTCAGACAGGTATATAAGTGGCTCGATGTGAATGACTATCTGCGGGCGCGATGTACGGGCAATATCGCGAGAACAGTGGATTCGGCTTTTTCGACCTTCCTTTATGATACGCGAAAGGGCAAAGAGGGCTGGAATACCGGGCTTGCGCGTATGTACGGTGTGAATACCGCACATTTACCCGAGCTGATAGAATGTACAGATGTGGCAGGAAAGCTTACCGCAAAGGCGGCGGAGGAGCTCGGGCTCCCGGAGGGAATACCGGTTTTCGGCGGAGGAGGAGACGCAACGCTCACAGGTATCGGCGCAGGCTGTACCGCAGTCGGTCAGACGCATATCTATATCGGTACATCGGGCTGGGTAGTCACACTCATGGATCATCAGGCGGTCGATCCGCTGAACAGTATGACGGGCGTTATTGCGGGCTTGAAGGGGCATTTCCATTACTACGCCGAGCTGGAGACGGCAGGAAAGTGCTTTGAATGGGTCAAGGATCATCTTGCGCTCGACGAGGTCGGAGTTTATTCGCAGGAAATGAATCTTTCGGAAAATCACGAAAGTAAATACAAGAGTCTGTATGATTATCTGTCTGATGAGGTGAGCAAAGTTCCGCCGGGTTCACACGGCGTGATATTTACACCGTGGATGCACGGAAACCGCAGTCCGTTTGAAGATCCCTTCGCAGCGGGTATGTTCTTCAATCTGAAGCTTGAAACAGGAAAGCGCGATATGATACGGGCTGTGCTGGAAGGGATATGTTATCATCTTCGCTGGCTGCTGGAATGTGAATCGGCAAAAATAAAAACATCGGACACCATACGGTTTGTGGGCGGCGGAGCTCTTTCCCCGGTGACCTGCCGGATGCTTGCGGACATAACCGGCAGAGTGATCGAGACGATAGATGAACCGCAGGATGCCGGCGCGGTAGGTGCCGCATTGCTGATAGCACTCGGAACGGGGCTCATCGGCTCACCCGCAGAGGCAGGAAAACTGGTACCTGTCAGTGCCGTATATCGTCCGGATCCTGTAAATCAGGCGGTATATGAACGCAATTATCGCGTTTTCCGCAGACTGTATAAGAGCAACGCAAAGAATTTCAAAGCTCTGAACGGTATATGATGCGGTCTCCCGGACTGCACACAAAAGAATAATCAGCCCTGCTGAACCTGTGGACAGATGACCGGCGGGGCTGTTTTACTGTTTCGGGAGCGTGGCTGTGGCGGATGGAGAGGTACTTGCGGAACTCCCTCTGCCGATAGCGGGGCTTATGAGCGATATGGACGCGCATACCGTAGCGGAACTGAACCGTAAGCTCAATGAAGCTGTAAGGGAATTGGGCGTGCCGGATAATATCTCGCCGTTTATGAATATGGCATTTGTTTCGCTTACCGTCATACCGAAGATAAAAATGTCAACCTACGGTCTGGTAGATGTTGCTGCTCAACAGCTTCTGCCGCTGTGGTGCTGAAATGAACAAACGGGAATGGAGCCTGCACGGCTCTCATTCCCGTTTTATATTGCATTGTAAGACCCATTCAAGAGCGCCGGTCCAGCATCTTCTTCAGGCAGTACCGCACAAACAGGCGGACAAAAGCCTCCGGCTTAATATCTGCTTTAACGGCTCTTTCATTCATTTCCCTTCCGGTCCGTAATATTTGAGACCCAGCATGGTAAGATCGTCAAACTGCGGAGCTTCCTTTACGAACACATCAACAGCGTTCCGAACGCCCTTGAGCACTTCTTCCTGTGAAATATCGCCGGGCAGCGCGTTCAGCGCTTCAAGGGTACGGTCTGTGCCGAAAAGCTGGTTATTTGCATTTGTAGCCTCTGCGACGCCGTCTGTATAGACGAACAGACTGTCTCCCTTTTTCAGCATTATCTCATGGTCTTTGTATTTTGACTTCTGGGCAGCTCCGACAGCAAGTCCGTGCTTATCTTTGAATATCTCATAGTTTCCGTTCAGGTTCAGAAAAGGGTATTCATGTCCCGCGTTTGCAGTAGTGAGCTTTCCTGTGCTTATTTCAAGTATTCCAAGCCAAACGGTGACGAACATGTGAGCGTCGTTGGTGGCATAGATCTTCTGGTTTACTCTTTCGAGTATCTCTGCCGGAGATCCGCCCATAGTGGTGTGGTCATTTATGAGGATCTTCGTGGACATCATAAACAGTGCTGCGGGAATGCCTTTTCCGGACACGTCGGCTATTACCATTGCAAGGTGGTCGTCATCGGTCATGAACAGGTCGTAGAAGTCACCGCCTACCTCTTTGGCAGGAGTCATGGAAGCGTGGATATCAAACTCACTGCGTTCCGGGAATGCGGGAAATATATTGGGCAGCATGCTTGCCTGGATCTGTGTAGCCATGTTGAGCTCGATCTGCGTGGAAGCCAGCTTTTTGCTCTTGTCGTTGAAAATGACGCAGTACATAATGATCAGCGATATAAGAATGATGCCGTACTGACCCGCATTGCCGAACATTGCTCCTGCAAGGAGATATTCAGCTATCGGGAAGAATATGAACGTGAGTGCGGCCGCTTTCTGGGAGTGGGGGCTGCTGCTCCTGATTATAAGTACGGTTGCAGTCACAGATACGGCAATAAGGTATATATCTTCCAGCCACGAGATGTCTGTTGGCCGATACATTCCGCCGGCGTCTATATAGAAAGTTACCGGAGTGAAGTTATTTGAAAGCAGGACAACTGCTTGAAGCGCCATCAGGACCGGTATCCCCCTGTCGGCAAGATCCTTGATCCTGCCGCTGAAATTGAGGGTCACGTTTACATATTGATAGAAGCATAAGATCATCACAAGATCTATCAGTTTGCTTGTCATGCAGAATATGAAACAAGCCGTGCTGTATTCCGGTGCCTGCAATGTATAGTACATTGCGGCGTTGGCAGCGAAGCTGGCGCTTGAACAGATGATAAGGGTCCGGAAGATCTTTGCTCCGTCACCTTTCTGTCTCATGCTTCCGAAAAGCAGTGCCGCGCTTAGCACTGCGCCGCCCTGATCTATGCCGATATCGAACAGGAATTCCTTCAGCCTCGCATCATCGAAGAACTGATTTCCGAGTATCAGGACACACAGGGCTGACGCGATAGTAAAGATCAGTCCGAGTATTACAATATTGTTTTTAAGCTTCTTGACCATATTATCTATTCCTTTTCCGGTGATATATCATTTTCTATCAGCCTGACTGCTTCGGAAAGCCCGCCTTCGGTCTTTATCTTTTCAGATATTTCTTTGGCGTTCCTGCTTTTTTCCTCATAGGTGTTCTGCATTTCCACAATTGCGTTATAGATAGTCTCAACGCTCAGATCTTTAGCTTTCAAAGGCTCTCCGGCTACGTTTATATTTTTCAGCT
>CAMOKN010000089.1 GCA_946617595.1 uncultured Clostridia bacterium | reverse complement strand
GCGCCTTTGGAAACCTTCTGAACGACTTCCTGTCGTTGCTGGCGCAAGTCAAGGAATTTCTGTGCAAGATGACGGAAAAGATGCAAGCAAGTCACGTGCAAAGGCGTTAGCCGTGCTTTGTGCGGTATTGCCTTTATGCCTTGATATATTTTGCTTCAAACTCGTCGGTCGGGATAGGTCTGTCATAAAGATAACCCTGAACTTCATCGCACCCGCAGTCGTTGATGACCTTTTCTTCTTCTTTTGTCTCAACACCCTCGCACACGATCTCAAGATGTATCTCATTCAGAATATTTATAAGTCCTCTCATGATATCACTGCCCTTGGGCGATTTAAGGCTTTCTTTGACAAAGCTTTTGTCAAGTTTCACCACATCTACCGGCAGAACTCCGATAAGACTGAGCGAAGAATACCCTGATCCGAAGTCATCGACACTTACCTTGAATCCATAGTCACGAAGCTCCTTGACTTTTCTTACTATCAGATCCTGTGCCTCGAAGAATACCGACTCGGTCACTTCGATCTCAAGATACTGCGGAGGAACATTATATTTCTCAACGAGCTCAAAAATATCTTCCACCAGCGTTTTGCTGTAAAAATGCATACGGCTGAGGTTGAATGAAATTGTAATAGGCTCTATGCCATTATCCAACCACTTTCTGATAAGCTTGCAGATGTATGTAAGGACGTAGAAATCAAGTTCAACGATCTTTCCGGTCTTTTCAAGCGCGGCAATGAACTTTGCGGGCGGAATCACATTACCCTCCGCATCAATAAGTCTTGAGAGTGCTTCAGCACCGACAACTTTCTTTGTCTCCGATGAGATCTTCGGCTGAAGATAGACTCTTATAGCCTCGTTTCTGAATGAATCATCAAACAGAGGCAGTATCTTGGCACTGTTTTCTTTTATATCCATAAGATGCTCCGAAAAAACTACACATGGTAATTTATAGTTGCCTTTGCTTGTACGTCTGGCAACATTTGCCTTATCCACAGCAGCGATTATATTTGTCTCTTCGCTCTGTACAAAATAGATTCCGACATTTATGTTTGGGGAGATCCCCTCTGCGCGCTTTGATATTATTTCTTTAAGGCGCTCTTTCAGGCGGTATGTTTCATTGAACACCCGCTCACTGTCGATATTTTCAATATTGATGAGGGCAATAAAATGATCTGAATGAGAACGACAGGCATATACAACATTAGGAAGATACAGCTTAATGAAATCAGCAATATCACAAAGAACAGCATCACCCGTGTCGTATCCATGATTTATGTTGATGAAATGAAAATCGCTCACATCTGCCGCTGCAATCAGATACGCCTTACTGTTGTCGCATATCACCGCACCTGCCAGGGACAAGAAATCTTCAAATCCGAGCAGACCCGTTAAACTGTCATTTTGCATATAAAGCCTCCGACAGGACATTATGAGAATGCAATATCCGCTTAAAAAAACTATTGCTTAGCTTATTATAACAAATTCGTACGATTATTTCAATAGCTTTTTAAATTTTTGTTAATTTCGCCGACACAAAGTTACACAAAAGATACACTTTCGCAAGATCATTTCCAGACGGTTATTCCTGAGAACATTCCGTGACGGCAAAAAGCTGCCTGCCGCTATGGCAGACAGCTTTATCTGACTAATTATTGATGACCGCTATCACTTTTTTACGTTGAAAGCGCCCATTCCGGGATAGCAAGCACTGTCACCGAGCTGCTCTTCGATACGGAGGAGCTGGTTGTACTTAGCAACACGCTCACTTCTGCTGGGAGCACCGGTCTTGATCTGGCAGGTATTGAGTGCTACAGCAAGGTCAGCGATAGTTGTATCTGCCGTTTCACCGGAGCGGTGAGAAGAAATTGCGGTATATCCAGCCTTGTGAGCCATCTTGATAGCTTCAAGAGTCTCAGAAACAGAGCCTATCTGGTTGAGCTTTATGAGGATAGAGTTACCTGCGCCGAGGCTGATGCCCTTAGCAAGTCTCTCTGTGTTTGTAACGAACAGATCGTCACCTACGAGCTGAACCTTATGACCGATCTTAGCAGTCATTCTCTGCCAACCTTCCCAGTCTTCCTCGTCAAGACCGTCTTCGATCGAGATGATCGGATACTTGTCAACGAGAGCTTCCCAGTGAGCGATAAGCTCATCGGAAGTAAATTCCTTACCCGACTTAGGCTGCTTGTAGAAGCCCTTGCCCTTTTCGCTCTTCCACTCGGAAGAAGCTGCGTCCATAGCGATCATGAAGTCCTTTCCGGGCTCGAATCCGGCAGCCTTTATTGCCTCGAGGATCTTCTCGATAGCTTCTTCATCGCTCTTGAGCTTGTTAGGAGCGAAACCGCCTTCGTCGCCTACTGCGGTAACGTCGTCCATCTTCTTGATGAGGGACTTGAGTGTGTGGAATACTTCTGCGCACCAGCGAAGACCTTCTTTGAACGAAGGAGCGCCGACAGGCATTATCATGAATTCCTGAGTATCAACAGCGCTGTCTGCGTGAGCACCGCCGTTGAGAATGTTCATCATAGGAACGGGGAGCTTTGTTCCCTGAACGCCGCCGAGGAATCTGTAAAGCGGGATATCAAGAGCTGTAGCAGCTGCTCTTGCGCAAGCTATAGAAACTGCAAGTATAGCGTTTGCACCGAGGTTGGACTTATCCTTTGTACCGTCCTTCTCGATCATAGCCTTATCAACTGCGTAGGTATCCGAAGCGTCCATACCAACGAGGAGGTCGCAGATAACGTTGTTGATATTGTCAACAGCCTTCTGTACGCCCTTGCCGAGATAGCGGCTCTTATCGCCGTCGCGAAGTTCGAGAGCCTCGAACTCACCTGTAGATGCACCGCTGGGTGCTGTTCCTCTTGCGACTGTTCCGTCTGCAAGTGTTACTTCTGCCTCAACTGTAGGATTTCCTCTTGAGTCAAGTATTTCTCTTCCGACTACGTCAACGATTTCCAAATAGGTCATGTGAAAAACTCCTTCTGCCGCCGTATGGCGCTGTTATTTTTTTGCAGTCTCCGACCTGTACAGGGACAGGCTTCTGCACTGACATAAAGATTTTACCATATTCTGCATTATTTGTCAAGTAATTGTTTGTGCAATTTGTGACAAAATTAGGTGACAATTTGCTTATTCAGCGTTTCAGTGAGTGACATCGGCAGAACAGCGCATATACGCTGTTCTGATTTCACTCACTGCATATCCTGCATGATATCTTCTTTCGGACGGACGCGGTCTTTCATCCGAGTCTCAAAATCCTCACCGGGCATCGGCTTTGCGTAGAAGTAGCCCTGTATCATATCACAGCCCTGTGACGCGAGGAAATCCACCTGTTCCCTTATCTCGACTCCCTCCGCGACAGTGCGCATATTGAGGCTCTTTGCAAGCTTAATTGCCTCAGAGACTACTATCTCTCCGCGTCCCTCTCCGTTTTCTCCGCGGAAGAACTCCGCATCGAGCTTCAGCACATCAAGCGGCATATCTTTCAGCGAATTGAGTGATGAATACCCGGAGCCGAAATCGTCCATTGACACCGCAAAACCGTACTCTTTGAGCTTCATTATGGTCGAGATCATCGCTTTCTTGTCATCGAAGAACGCACTCTCCGTCAGCTCGATCTCGATCAGATCGTGAGGGGTGCCGGCAGCATCTATCATATCCCTGATCTGCTCGGCAAGTGTACTCTCTATAAAATGCGCTCTTGACACGTTCACAGATACCGGAACACACCTGAACCCGGCATCGAGCCACCTCTTCTGATCTCTTGCAACGTGCTGTATCATGTAGTGATCTATCTCAGTAATGAAACCGTTCTTTTCAAATATAGGGATTATGCGTCCGGGCGGAACAAAGCCGAATTCCGGCGACTGCCAGCGTATCAGTGCCTCAGCTCCCTTGAGTTCATCTGTCCTCGGGTCGTACTTAGGCTGATAATAAACGACAAATTCCTCATTTTCGAGAGCGGACTTCTGGTGCTCCTGCACCGTATCTATCCACTTCTGATCCTCAACCAGCTTATCATCAAAGAACGCGATTCCCGATTCATCGGATAACTCAAGAGTCTCTCTTGCGGTGCAGGCATGGTTGAACACCTCTTCGATATCGAGATTTCGTCTGTGGACCTCGTTTCCGTTCTTGTCCACAGTGCCGTCGGGTTCGATAACTGCAACGCCGGCATGAAACGCGAAACTGTGTTCTTCATTTATTTTTTTCAGCTCAGATATCATATCGTTAAGACGAACTTTCAGCTCGTCATCGTTTTCGCATTTCAGTATAAGTGCAAGATCGGAAGACGCATAATGAGCGCATATCTCTCTTTTCCCAAGTTTGCCGTTTATCGTATTATAGATCTCGCACATGACCTTCTCGCCCTCTTCAACAGAGTGGCATACGCAGAAATTTCGGTAATTCACGAAGAAAAGATCCACGACCGCGTATCTTACACTGTAGCTGTACCTTTTTCTCAGCATCTCTTCACCCTTTATGATGAAGTACATCTGATTGTGTCCCTTTGTTACCACATCACTAAAGAACACATTCAGGGTCTTTCTGCTTCTGACTATGCTGCTGATTATATTTATGAGCATTGCCGCGAATATAAAGAATACCAGCAGCCCTATTATCCCGATCGAGACCAGAACTACGATAACGTCCTTCAGATTTGCGGTAAGACAGGCTTTTGCAATGAATTTGCCGCCGCCGTCCAGAGAGATCCCTGCCCAGAATGGGAGCTTCACAAGTCTCAGACCTTCTTCAAACGATTCCATATTGTTGATCTCATCGAGTTCGGGATCCTCCGCGTCTTCCCTGTTCTCGGCGTCGGACATATATTTCTTGAAATTACGCATCACGGTAAGGTAATCAATATTCAGCGTTCCGTTTTCACCGGCGGCAATGACTCCGAGTTCTTTGTCAAGATATATTTCGTGCCCGGACACGCTCCCCGTATAATCTCCGCAGGTATTGCCGCCATGAGAGTAAACGATCTCCCCGCCTTCGTCAGTTATCATATAATCTCTGCCAAGCCCGTCCATAAGCTCTGTGGTATTGGTATCACTGAGCAGTCCGCGCTCATAGATAGCTGCCATATCCGAGATATGATCGAATTCATCTGAGACCTTTGAGCTTATCCCGTACTGTAAAAGTGAGGTGAGAAAAAAGGTCATCGCAAAGCACGCAGCAATGAGCATTACCGCAAAAACAACTATCCACACCCATAAATGATTCTTTTTTATACTGTTGAATCTCTTGTTTTTTCTGCCAGCCATATTTCCCTCCACACAGCAGTAAGCCGTTATCAGATCTTATCGACACCTACTTGATTATATCAAAAAAGGGCTTCAATGTCAATAATATTGCCTTTAAAAAGCTACCTTTTCTTTCCGATAAAAAAAGGATCCGCCCGGCATGACCGGACGGACACAAGGAGTAACTCAATGAAGAAATTGTCTTAATTAATTACTTTCTTTTCTTAGAAGATGCAACTGCAACTCCTGCGGAAAGGATCATAAGGGAGAGTCCTGCGATATCTTCAACACCTGTCTTGGGGTTGGATCCGCCCTTTGCATCTGTAGTTGAAGCTGTGGAAGCGCTGTCAACAGCCGCTGTTGTCTCAGTCTTTGTTTCTTCAGCAGGTGCAGCCGCTGTATCTGTGCTGCCTGCATCAGCGCTAAGCTTTTCGTCGTTGGAGAATGTGAGTTCGCCGAGCTTGATGCCGTGACCCATGAATGCCATGCCTGCTACCTTGAGGTTTTCAAGATCTTCAGCGGGGATAGTAAACTTTATCTCTGTCTTTTCGGGATCGAGAGGATATGAATCCTTGCCCTCGGAGAGCTCAAGACCTACGAGTGTGTCTATGAACGGCCAGCCTGTATCGTTGAGCATTGTCTTTACGCACCAGTAGTTATGTCCGTCCTTTTCAGCAAGGGACTTATCTGCCTCATAAGTGAGAGTGAATACCGAATCCTCATCAGCTTCTTCAAATTCTTCGCCGGGAACTGTGATGCTTACGCTCCAGCCTGTCTTGAGATCCTTATCGAGTTTGAAAGCGGAAGCACTTACTGCTGCCATTGAAATTGCTGCTGAACATGCAACGATTGCGGACAAAATTTTTGTGATCTTCTTCATAATATAAGTTCCTTTCATGGTTTATTGGGGATTTGTTCCCTTTCGGTAATCATAATATACCACAAAAAAGGCACAAACTATATCATATTCTTAATATTGATTTCATTTTTTTAACTTGATTTTTACAGATCTCCAGAAATACTATCTTTTGATAAACGGCATTACAATATATTGACTTTTTTGCTGTAATGATATATAATTAAGTAGGTATTGCCAAAAGCGCATAATCGTTATTGGAAAGCAGGTAAATATATGACACAGGAAGCCATTCCGTCATACAGAAGAGAAAGACGCATCAACTGGATCATCACAATTATACTCATAATAGCCGGTACAGCGGTGAATTTTCTTCTCAATAAATTGGTAAATATCATGGAGCTGCCGCTATATCTCGATAATGTTGGTTCTATCCTTGTATCGGTGCTCTGCGGTTATCTTCCGGGGATCTTCTCCGGATTCCTGACAAACATCGTAAACTGTCTGAACGACCCGTCCTCCATATATTACGGCATACTTACGATACTGATAGCGGCTGTCTCAGGATATCTGGCAAACAAGAACTGGCTTTCTTTCAGAAAACCCTTCAAGCTGATACTGTACATACTTATCCTGACGCTGATAGGCGGAGGGCTCGGGACTCTCATACCGTGGTTCCTTGACGGTGTGGATTTTGACAGCAGCTCGTTCATAAACGTATTCGTAGAAGCAGGTATCCTTAATGAAACAGCAGCTCAGCTGCTCGGAAATCTCATTATGGACGCTCTCGACAAAGCAATAACCGTTATTATCGTAATGATAGTTATTACGGTGATACCCCGCAGTGCAAAAGAAAAGCTCCGTTTCTGCGGCTGGATGCAAAGACCGCTTACCGATGAAGAAAACTCTCAGTCGAAGCATATAAGCATACGCAAGATGTCCGTCCGCACGAAGATAATGGCAATAGTTATTTCCGCACTGCTTATCCTCGGCACCGCAGCAACTGCAATAAGCTTTATTCTTTTCCAAAATGCGACTATCAGTCAGCACACAAAGCTTGTTACCGGAGTTGCAAACGTGGCAGTGAGCATTGTTGACGGTGACAGCGTTGATCGCTGGTTTGCCGAAGGAGAAGGCTCAGAAGGTTACGCACAGACCGTGAATCTGCTGACCGATCTGAGAAACAGTAATGATGACATACAGTATGTTTATGTTTACAGGATCCTTGAGGACGGCTGCCATGTTTTGATAGATACAGGCGCTGTCGATGAAGAAGGTTCACCGATGGGAGACGTGATACCGTTTGATGAGGCTTTCTCACCATATATCCCGTCTCTGCTCGCAGGTGAGGAGATCGAGCCTATCATTTCGGACGAAACTTACGGCTGGCTGCTGACTGTCTATAAACCGGTACTTGACAGCAGCGGAAAGTGTGTTTGCTATGCGGCGTGTGATGTTTCCATGGGAAATGTGCAGGCATACGAAAGAAACTTCATAACCGGAATGGTATCACTGTACCTCGCGTTCTTCATAGTCATATTCGCGGTCGTACTCTGGGTGGTCGAATATCATATCGTATTCCCCGTGAACTCGATGTCAATGGTGACCGGAAGCTTCGCGTTCGGCTCAAATGCAGCTCTTGACAGCAGCGTGGAGAAAATGAAGAATCTCGATATCCGCACCGGCGATGAGATCGAGAATCTGTACAGCGCTATCGTGAAAATGGAGGGCGACAGCGTTCAGCAGCTTGAGGATATACGCAAAAAGAACGAAACTATCAACAAGATGCAGAATGCACTTATACTCGTTCTTGCGGATATAGTCGAGAGCCGCGACAAGAATACCGGCGACCATGTTCGCAAGACTGCCGCATACGCCCGTGTCACAATGAAAAAGATGCGTGAGCTCGGATATTATTCCGATGAAATGACAGATGAATTTATAGACAATGTCGGCAACTCCGCTCCTCTGCACGATGTCGGAAAGATCAAGGTATCGGATATGATACTCAACAAGCCCGGACGTCTCACGGACGAAGAATTCAAGATAATGCAGAGCCACGCAAACATAGGAAGCGATATCATAGATCAGGTAATAGACCTTGTTCCCGAGTCCGATTATCTGTATGAGGCGAAAAATCTTGCACGCTATCACCACGAAAAGTGGAACGGAACAGGATATCCCGAAGGAAAAGCCGGTGAAGATATACCGCTGTCAGCACGTATAATGGCTGTTGCGGACGTTTTCGATGCACTGATATCAAGGCGCAGCTATAAAGAGCCGTTCTCGTTTGAACAGGCGCAGAATATTATACGCGAAGGTGCAGGTTCTCATTTCGATCCGCTTGTTGCCGATGCCTTCCTCGCAGCCGGGGACGAATGCCGGAAAATCGCTGAATCTTTCGGAGATCTGAGCGATGTTTACGCAAAAGACAACCATGTTGACGACAGCGGAAAAATGAGATAAGAGGTAACGGTTTGGATAACACAAAGAAAAAAGGCGCCCTTCTTTTCAGATTTGCGGTCATTTTTGCAGTATTTGCTTTAGCGGCTATTGCAGCTGCCGGTATTTCCGCATACGCAGCGCAAACCGAGATCGGAAATGAGCAGAGATGCGTCAATTTAAAAAATACCGGCAGATTCCTTGCTGAAATGGCCGCCGATGACAGCGAAGAAGTCCTGAATCTCCGAAGTTTTCTTATCAGCTATCCCGATCAGGCGGACAACACTGTTTTTCCTGCAAATACCGATAAAACAGCGCTGCTCCCAGATAATTATACCGGTATGATGCCTGATAAAGATACGGACTTCTCCGGACTTTCATACGAAGATCAGGCAGCATATTCCGCATACGTAGTTCACAGGCTTGCGCAGACCTTTGAAAAAACCGTTTCATCGCTCGGCATCAGTTACGCATATCTTGCACTTCCTGCCGATGACGGAATGAACAGGATATTTCTCATAGGAAACCGCACCGAACTTACGGAAGACCGCAGAGCTGAAATTCTCAGGGCTTATAGCGCAAAAGAGGATTTTTCCTGTCAGTTCCGCGATGACGGATACGGCAAAATATATGCGCATTTCACGCCTGTAAGCGCCGGAGACAGTATTCTCGGTATAATCGTCACCGAGAGCGTACCGACAGGTATGGACAGCAGTATCGTCTCAAGAATTCTGATCCATCTTCTTGTTATCTTCTGCGTCCTCACAGTATGCGCTGTTATCGCACTGGTCTTCATAAACAGACACTATATCAGCAGGCTCAGAACGCTGGAAGCTGCGATCCGCGAATACTCGGAAGGCAGGAACGTATCTTCTGCCGATAAGATCGAAGAAAACGCAGACGGCAGCCATGAGATCGCTTCTCTTTCAAAGCAGACTGCCGGATTGATACGCGGGATCGACCGGTATATTTCAGATGTCGAGAAGACAACAGCCGAAAAAGTCAGAACAGGTGCAGATCTGAATGTTGCTACAAAAATACAGGCCGATATGCTGCCTACGAAATTTCCGCAGCGAAAAGAGCTTGAGATCTACGCAGCGATGACCCCTGCAAAGGAAGTCGGCGGGGATTTCTACGATTTCTTTAAAATAGACAGCGACCACATAGGTCTGGTAATGGCGGACGTATCGGGCAAAGGCGTTCCCGCAGCCCTGTTTATGGTTATCGCAAAGACTCTGATCCAGGACAGGGCGCTTATGGGAAGAAGTCCTGCAAGGGTTTTTGAGTACGCGAACAACCGTCTGTGTGAGAATAACGCCTCAGGGCTGTTTGTGACAGCATGGCTCGGAGTCCTCGAGATCTCGACCGGAAAGCTCACCTACTCCAACGCAGGTCACGAATATCCGGCGATCAGACGTTCGGGCGGAAATTATGAGCTTGTAACTATCGACAATGCACCTCCGCTTGCCGCAATGGAAGATATGGATTACGATGATGAGGTAACTACTCTTGCAGCCGGAGACAGCCTGTTTCTTTATACGGACGGTGTTCCGGAAGCAAAAAGCCCGGACAAAAAGCGTTTCGGGACAAACAGAATGCTTGAAATACTCAATGAGAACAAAGATCTCACAGCCGAGAAAATGATAAAAAAGCTCAAAGACGAGATCGACAGTTTCAGCGCAGAAGATCCCTTCGACGATGTTACTATGCTCTGCGTAAACTATTTCGGGAAATAGACGCTAAAGTGAGAACTGAAAGAAATATCATATAAAGGCAATACCGCACAAATAGACGCACAGCGCTTGCTTGCAGATTGTTCCGTCATCTTGCACAGAAATTCCTTGACTTGCGCCAACAAGCCTGCGTCATTTCTGTACAATCTGACGAAAAATCTGACTTCGCAATCACTGCACGCTCTTTGTGCGGTATTGCCTTTAACTTTTCAAAAAAATGGACCGATACTGTTCCGCTCAGACATTCGCCTTTCATGGGGGTGAAATGGTGGAGGGAAACTTCCGTAGTGAACATGGGATTCTCTTCTTCCCTTCTCCCCGCTCCCGAACGAAAGCGGTCATATCTGATGACCGAGATAATTAACACCCATCATGGTGATATCGTCGAAAGGATCGATACCGCCGACAAAATTGTCGATACTGAGCTTAATGGCGCTGATCTGTTCAGCGGCAGAACTGTCTATTATCTGATTGAGTCCGGTGATGATAGCATCAATTCCGAAACGTTCACCCGACTGGTTCTTAGCCTCGGGGACACCGTCCGTATAGAGAAACAGCGTATCTCCGGGTTCAAGAATGATCGTTTCATCAATAAATTCCATTCCCTCCATTGCGGCAAGGGGAGGACAGTTATCACCGGTAATTAATTCAAATCCCTTGCCTTTGCGCCCTACGATAGGGTATTCGTGGCCGGCATTGACATATTGTACAACTCCGGTCCTGATATCGAGGATCCCGAGCCATACCGTAACAAACAGTCCGGCGCTGTTGTTTGCACACAGGATATTGTTAACGAGACGAAGTATTTTTGAGGGCGAACCGCCTGCGTTCACCTGATTTCGCAGAACGACCTTCGCTACCACCATAAACAGGGCGGCGGGAACCCCCTTGCCAGCAACATCAGCCATTACAAGAGCTAAATGATCCTTGTCAGTGTAGAAGAAATCGTAGAAATCGCCTCCGACCTCTTTCGCCGGCTCCATTGAAGCATAAAGCCTGATCTGATCCGTTTCCGGAAAATCCGTCGGCAGCATATCTGACTGGATCTTTGTTGCAACTCCGAGTTCTGCGTCAATACGTGCTCTGTCCTTCTTCTCCGCGTTCAGATTACGCATAAGCAGAAGTATTGAGCCAAGCAGCAGCAGGAATACCACTGCTACCGCAAATACTATGTAAATAACATATCTTCCGATAGTGTCGCTGACATCAGTGATTATAGTCTCGTCCATCAGTATCGCGAAATTCCAGTCATGAACGCCTACAGGAGTAATTGCCGCAAGCATATCCCTGTTTTTGTTTCTGAATGTTATCAGCGAGTCATGTAAATTCTCCGGAACACTGCCTATGAATTCATACAGATTAGTGTCATCGTCATCAATAAATGCACTGTTCTGAGAAAAGGCAATGATCCCGCCGTTTTCATCCAGAAGCACATTGGCACTGCTGTCGCCAAAATTTGCTGTATCGATAAGAATATTAAGGGTTGATTTCGTAAAAGTGCCGAATACCACTCCGGTAATGTTACCGTCAACATTTATCGGTACAGCAAGAACAAGGACTTCATCTCCGTCCTCATCAATATATGTCTTCTGCGATATTGATTCTGATCCGCTCATCGCTGCCTTGAAATAATCGGTGAGCATTATATTGCCAGAAGATTTTCCGTTGTAATTTATAGTCGCGCCTGTGGTATTTGCAACACCGATATTCTTGAAATCGCCTATACCTTTTGTTTCAAGAATCCTGTTCTTCATTGCATTATAATCTGAAAGATCAATATCCTTGAAATACCTCGCCTGAGACTCAAGCATGACAAGCTGGTCTTCAAGCTTTGTTTTAAACATCGCCGCTACCGCATCGGCGTTATCGCTAAGATATGTAGTTACTGTTTTATCTATCAGCTCATTTGAACTTCTTCCGAAGATCAGCATTGAAACAGTCAGATAAATCGCTGAAAGTATGACAACCACAATAATGACAATGTATGATTTAAGTATCTTTTTCATGATTCTACCTTTGATACGTGAGTATGTACACCGGATAAACCTGATTGTACATATAAATCAGATTACGCGTAATCCGCTTGATTCTCTTTACCATTATATCACAAAAAATCAATAAAATCAATCGAAAAACAAAAAAATTTATTGACCGTACGATCATTAACAACAAGCAAAAAAGCAGAGCGGTATTTCCGCCCTGCTTTCTTCGTCATGCTTCGGTTTCAAGAAGCTCGTTGCGCTTGAAGAAGAGCGATACGCTCCAGAGAGCGGACAGTGCAACAAGAACATAAACGATCCTGCTTATCACACTTTCCGAACCGCCGCAGATCCACGCTACAAGATCGAATTCAAACAGCCCGACCAATCCCCAGTTCAGACCGCCGACTACGAGCAGGAAAAGCGCTATTCTATCGATTATTCTCATAATATCAGTCCTCTTTCATATTTGCCGCCGCCTGCCGCAGCTTATCCGTGCGACAGGCATTTGGCTGTCAGACAGATAATCAGCATCAGATCGTCGGCTGTGATTATTATATACAGCTGCGTTCTGTATATTCATTGAAAATCAACAATTTTCCCTGTTGAAAATTATTTATTAATAAAAAATATGAGAAATTACAAAAAAACTATTGACAAATCAAGGCGAGTGTATTATAATAAAATAGTCGCTTAAAGGTTCGGGAGTTTAGCTCAGCTGGGAGAGCATCTGCCCTACAAGCAGAGGGTCACAGGTTCGAGCCCTGTAACTCCCACCAAAGAGACCGCCACAGCCAAAGCTGTGGCGCAATTTTTAAGGCCCGGTAGTTCAGCTGGTTAGAACGCTAGCCTGTCACGCTAGAGGTCATGGGTTCGAGCCCCATTCGGGTCGCCATTTTTTCTGATATGTTCTGAAAGAAGTTATGATCGAATACTATATATCATAACTTAATGCGGATTTAGCTCATCTGGTAGAGCGCCACCTTGCCAAGGTGGAGGTAGCGAGTTCGAGCCTCGTAATCCGCTCCAAACAAAAGCCCCTGCGCTGATGCAGGGGCTTTTTATGTGTGATATGCCTCTCCCGAACGGCAAAAGCACAGCTGCGAACAGGGGCTCCGCCAAGGACGGTCTTTGCCGTTTCGGCGGAGCCCCTGTTGTTTTATTGTGCAGCGGTTGATCGCGGCTTGACGCCGCTTTAGATCAGTGCTCAGTCCGAGAAATCTCTGTCGAGGTTCGGGAAGAAGCTGTATTCCGGGAAGTCCTTTTCGAGCTGGGCTTTCAGGCGTTCAACTGCGCCCTTCGGGTCCTTCTCGTCGTAGCTGTAGATCACGTCGAAGGTCACGGCGCTTTTCTCCTTGTCAACGTAAAATCCGTGCATCTCGATTATCATATCGTCGGCCTTGACAAGCTCTGTCAGGCGCTGCCGCATACGCGAGCTCAGCTCGTCGGAGGTGTTTGTGGCGTAGATGCCTATGGTCAGGTAGACAGAGAACTCCTTGTAGACCTCTGCGGTGATGCAGCGGCTCAGCTCGTCGATGTCCGCGGCGGTAAGGCTGTCGTCCACCTCGATATGCACCGAGCCCAGCGTCTCCGAGGGGCCGTAGCTGTGAAGTATCAGGTCGTGGCTGCCGTGTACCTGCGGAAAAGAATTGATCTTGTCCTTGATGCCTGTAGAAAGCGCCTTGTCTGTTCTCACGCCGATGATATTGTCCAGCGTTTCGGTTATGATCTCGATACCGGCCCTGATGATGAACAGCGAGATCACAGCGCCCAGCCAGCCCTCGATATTCAGCCCGACGGTCATTGTGATTATTGCGGAGAGAAGTGTGGCGGAGGAGATGACAGCGTCGAAGGAAGCGTCCTTGCCCGAGGCTGAGAGCGAGCCTGAATCAAGCTTTTTGCCCATAGCCGAGAAGTAGCGCCCAAGGAAGAACTTGACCAGCACACCTGCTGCGATTATTATAACGGAGACCACGGTAAATTCGGGCGCCGAGGGCTTCATGATCTTTCCTGCGGCCTCACGCAGCGAAGTAACGCCTGCGATAAGCACGATCAGCGCTATCACCAGCGAGGTGATATACTCTATCCTTCCGTGGCCGTAAGGGTGTTCTCTGTCGGGGCCTCTGCCTGCCAGCTTTGTTCCGACGATAGTTATAACGGAAGACAGAGCGTCGCTCAGGTTGTTGACGGCATCGAGGATAACGGAGATCGACCCTGCGGCGAAGCCGACGATGGCCTTAAAGATCACCAGCAGCGCATTGACCGCGATGCCCCGATAGCTGACTCTTACTATTTCTTTTGTTCTGTCCATACGGGCACCCCCTGTTTTCAATGCACAATTCACAATGCACAATTGATAGTTGATAGTTGATAATTGTTTGAACCTCCGCAGCTTTGAGCGGGAACAAATGATCCGCCGCAGGCGGCACCGCTCATTATCAACTATCAATTCTCAATTATCAATTTCTTCCGTCCTGCTGAATTTGGCTGCGAGCCACCGTATCGCGAGGACTATCTTTCGGCTTACATCGTTGTAAACGAGCTTGCGAGTGATCTCGCGGCTTAAAAAAAGCTTGCAGCTGCTCAGGCGAACTGCGCACCTGCGCCCGGATCAGCGCTTCTACCTGTTCTCTCTTTTCGTAGAGCACGCAGCCGCCCTCGTGGTCGTCAAGCAGCAGGCCGCCTGCGTTGATCGCCGTGAAAAGCTCGCTTTTCAGAGCTCCCGTCAGCTTTACGTCCCTCACGTTGATGTCGGAGAACGGCGAGAACGGGCACGGCTCGGCGCCTCCTGACGGATTGATATGGAAAAATCCGCGGCCTGCCGCCAGGCAGCCGCCCGAGCTCTTTTCATCGCCGGGGAAGGATATGTAAAGCAT
>CAMOKN010000088.1 GCA_946617595.1 uncultured Clostridia bacterium | reverse complement strand
GCAAGGTGAGGAGACTTGACGAAATATTCGACGCGGATGACTCGTTTTCTCTCAAATGGGTTTTTAGAGGTTCCCTATTATAAGCACAAATGTCCCCGCAGCCATACTGCGGGGACATAACTATAGGGTACCTCTAAAAACTGCTTTGAAAAGAGAAAATGGGTTTTTAGAGGTTCCCTATATATTCAGATATATTTTAACAGGGTGCTTCTGATGCCGTCCAGTCTGCTGTCTGAAAGCCCGAAATCCATTTCTTTATAGCTCCATGCACAGCGGCCGATATTGTGCTTCTCAAATACCGAGTTGATCGACTTGTACCATTCAAGGACTTCCTCGGCAGGCACCTTGTCGATAACACCGTATTCTCCGCAGTAAAGGACAGTGTTGTTCTCATCTGCGGTCTTTATTGCTTCTGCAAAAAGCTGCTCAAAATACTCCGGCGTTGCTCCGCTTTCTGCATAGGTCATATCCTTGTTCACGTCGAACCTTTCGGGATCGACCCACGGTGCGTGCTGATGCGTGAACTCCAGCGGGTCGTAACAGTGGAAATTATATACCACCCTGTCATCATAGGGTGCGTCAAGATCTTTCACAGCATTGACGCTGTTGTTCCAATAACTTCCGACAAGTATCACGGTGTCGGGAGCGATCTTGCGGATACGCCCGATGCAGGTCTTTACCACCTTGTTCCATACAGTTATAAAGCTCTTATCGGTGACCTCGTTCAGCAGCTCAAACGCGATATGCTCGCTGTCAAAACAGAATCTGCGCGCGATCTCTTCCCAGAGCCTGTAAAAGCGTTCCTGAAGCTCGGCGCTGTCAAAGAATCCTGTCTCACATTCACCCTTGTCAAATGAAAAACCGGCAGTCTTATGTAGATCGATCACTATATTCAGACCGTTTCTCATGCACATATCAACGGCATTCTTCACATATCCGAATCCGATATCGCTGTATCCGCCGTTGTTATCCTCAAGAACATTGAAATCTATCGGGATCCTCACATGATCCGCTCCCCACGATGCTATTGTCTTTATATCATCTTCTTTTATGAAGCCTTCAAGTCTTTCCTTGCTGTAGTCACACTGTGACAGCCAGCCGCCAAGATCTATTCCCTTTTTGAATCCTTTGAATTCTTTCATAATATGTACCGCCTTTCGCTGTTTTCCTCATTTTATCATATTTACGGAAAATGTAATATCGTTTTATTGGTGTATATATCGAAAATTTAACCCACGTTACAACAAGTTTTCGATACTCAGAACAATTTTCCGGTATTTATCGCTTCAAAACTGTGTTATAATAACATCAACAAAACCAAATGGAGGAACAATACCATGAAAAAAGCATTCAGATTTATACCCGCATTACTTGCTGCCGCTCTTCTCTGCTCCTGCGGACAAAATAATTCCGGCACATCATCAGCTCCGGAAACTACGGCTGCAACTACTGCCAGCACAACAGCAGCAGAAACGGCTGCTCCGGAATCTGCTGTCGCTGCAGACGGCTCAATGTACGCGCTGCTGTCTGAGGGAATGCCCTCATTCTTTGAAGCATCTGACGGCTGGTCAAACGGAAGTATGTTCAACGTAACATGGAGAGCCGACAATGTTACTTTCAAGGACGGGAATATGCAGCTCGTGATCGACAAAGAGGCTGTTCCGAAAAAGGGAGTCCCATATTCCGGCGGAGAGTTCAGAAGCAAGGATTTCTACGGCTACGGACTGTATGAAGTCAGTATGAAAGCGATCAAAAATGACGGTGTAGTGTCTTCATTCTTCACATACACCGGTCCGTCCGACAACAATCCGTGGGACGAGATAGATGTTGAGATTCTCGGCAAGGACACTACAAAGGTGCAGTTCAACTACTTCACCGACAGCAGAGGCGGTCACGAGTATATGCATGAACTCGGATTCGATGCGGCGGAAGGATTCCACACATACGGGTTTGAATGGCTCGAAGACAGCATCACATGGTACGTTGACGGAGTTGAAGTCCACAAGGCTGAAAAGAAGCTTCCCACAACACCCGGCAAGATAATGATGAACGCATGGTGCGGAATAGATGTTGACGGCTGGCTGAACGCGTTCGTTGACACAAACTGCCCGCTAACTGCTGAATACGAGTGGGTAAGATTCACACCGGCAAAATAAGAAGCCGCTGAAAAGTGATGCAGATCCGGGAAGATATTCCCCGGTTCTATCCGATTTAACGTAATATGATAACTCCCCTGACACTAATATCAGGGGAGTTAATGTTATTGTTACTATTATTCTTCGTCTTCTGCCTCGTCAGAATCAGCAGCTTCTTCGCCGTCGTCCTCAAGCAGCGCCTTCATTGAAAGACTTACTCTCGACTTCTCCTCATCTATTTCGGTGATCTTCGCTTCTACGATCTGACCGACTGAAAGTACCTGAGCCACGTTTGTAACTCTCTCTTTGGAGATCTGAGAGATGTGGATAAGTCCGTCAACACCCGGAATGATCTGCGCAAATGCACCAAAAGGTGTTATCGAAACTATCTGTACCTTTACTATATCGCCTACAGCAAATTCTGTAGTGAACTTTGTCCACGGATTGTCCTCCGGCTTCTTTGCGGTAAGAGATACTCTCTTCTTCTCGGGATCGTAGCTCTTTACGGTAACTTCAAGCTTGTCGCCGATAGAAACGACCTCTTTCGGGTGCTTTACTCTGTTCCATGTAAGCTCGGTAAGATGTACCATTCCGTCAACTCCGCCGAGATCAACGAATACACCGTAGCTCTCCATTGACTTAACTTCACCGACGAACTTCTTGCCCACTTCGAGTTCTTCCCAGAACTTTGCTTTTACTGCATCGGAAGCTTCTTTCTCGGCAGCCTTGATAGAACCTACAACTCTGCCTCTGCCTTCGTTCACTTCTATTACCTTGAAGCCTACAGCCTTGCCCTGGAGGTCTTCAAGCTTGCCGTTTCTCGGAACACCCGACTGAGATGCGGGAACGAATACTCTTGCTCCGTCCTTTGATGTTACCATAACGCCGCCCTTGACGATGTTTGTAACAGTTCCTTCAACTGTAGCATTCTCTTCCTTAGCCTGAAGAACTTTTTCCATGCCCTGCTGAGCATCGACCTGCTTCTTTGAAAGATACACATAGCCTTCTGCATCGTTTATCTTTGTTACAACGCAGTCGATAACATCTCCGACCTTTACTACCTCATCGGGTGCAAG
This sequence comes from uncultured Clostridia bacterium, assembly GCA_946617595.1. Taxonomy (GTDB): domain Bacteria; phylum Bacillota; class Clostridia; order Oscillospirales; family Ruminococcaceae; genus Ruminiclostridium_E. Next base: position 6,834 of record CAMOKN010000088.1, on the reverse strand, counting down.
TGCAGGATTATTTGAAAGCTCCTCGGCCGGTATGTAGCCGGAGTGCTTTGTTCCGATATCTACAACAGCTTCCGTCTTATTTACAGCAACTACGGTAGCCTTTACCCTCTGCCCTGTATATACTCTGACCCTCTCCATTTGATCGATGGCAGCCGCAAACTCTGCATCAACGGCTTCATCTTTGATGATCTCGCTCATAGTTCTATGAACCTCCTTAATTATATACGCAGGGGTAGATGCTCCTGCTGTAATTCCTATTTTAACATCATTTGATGATGATAAAAGGCTTAATAACCTTTCTCTGTTTCCGCCCTCAAGATCGTCGGAATTTTCGATAAAGAACGTGGTACACTTTGACCCGCATATCTCTGCGAGCTTACGGGAGTTGCTGCTGTGTGCGCCGCCTATGACTATCATGGCATCGCAGCGCGACGACATTTCCGACGCCTCGTTCTGACGTTCAGCAGTAGCCCTACATATTGTATCAAAAAAATGTGGATTTGTATAGTGTTTTTTTATATTTTTTTGCAAATCCGTCCATTTGCACATATCAAATGTAGTCTGAGCTACGACGATTAGCGATTTTGCACCAAACTTTTTATCCGAATCAGCAAGTTTTTCGAGTTCCTCATTGTTACCGACTACTTCTGCTCTGCCATTGGCAGACCCGAGTATCCCGATCACCTCGGGGTGGTTTCTGTCTCCGACAATAAGTACGTCATATCCCTCGGAAGAATATCTGCGAACCGTATTATGGATCCTCTCCACATACGGGCAGGTAGCGTCTATACACTCAATACCGAGGGCTTCTATCTCACGGTATGTGCTGTCCGGTACCCCGTGACTCCTGATGATTATGCACTTTTCAGCCTGCGACGGTTCATCAGCGGGGATTATCCCCTTGCCGCGCAGATCGTCTATGACGTCATTGTTATGTATCAGCGGACCGAGTGTATATACAATCCCGTGCTGTGCGGCAGCTTTCAGAGCCATATCGACAGCTCGCCTTACACCGAAGCAGAACCCTGCTTTTTCACCGACGATCAGCTGTTTCATTCGCTGTCACCGGCACTTCCGGGCTTTTCCTTTCCGTCTGTCGGAACAGGCAGTCCCGCAGTATCGTATATCTCTTTCTGGAGCGAATGGAGCGCTTCTCCTATCACTTTTGCGGATCTTCTCATACTGTGTCTGTCGTTCGGATCTATTTTCACGCTTTCTGCCGGAAGCATCTCACCGATATCCATTGTTACGTGCTTCTTCTCGTCATATCTTATGCACACAGGCAGTACGGGAACATCGGCTTCCGAAGCGATCAGTACGACTCCGGACTTCACCCTTCCGATAACGCCTGTTTTCGACCGCGTTCCTTCCGGGAAGATCACAAGTATGCGGTTCTTTTTTACCGCCTCTATCGACATCTGTATCGGAGCATCGTCTCCGGCTCCTCTTGCTATCGGAAACGCTCCGCAGTGTTTTATAACAAATGTTACGAACCCGTTTATATGGAAGAGCTCCTCCTTAGCCATGAAAGAGAACTTTCCTTTAATCACGGCTGCGACCATAGGCGGGTCAAGGTTGCTCTGATGGTTGCAGGCGATTATATAGCCGCCTTTCAGTTTAGGGATCCTCTCAGGGTGCAGGACTTTTATCCTGTACTTTATATAAAATACTATTGAAAGCAGCTTTCTTAAAAGCAGATACATTTTTATATGCCTGTCCTTATTTATCGTATTCGGTAAGACTGCCGATAAGTTCTATCATACCTTCGACAGTCTCCTCGAAAGTAAGCTCCGAGGTATCGAGAAGTATGGCATCGGGAGCCTGAACAAGCGGAGCCTCCTTACGGTGCGTATCATTAAAATCACGCTTGTTCACTTCGACCAGTATCTCTCCGAGCGTAACATCGTGTCCCTTTGCCTTCAGCTCATCATAGCGCCTTTTTGCGCGTATCTCCGGTCTTGCTGTAATAAATATCTTTATATCCGCGTTTGGAAGAATGACTGTTCCGATATCTCTGCCGTCCATAATGACATTATTCTTTGCGGCAATCTCTCTCTGCCTGTCCAACAGAAATCTGCGCACAGACGGAAGTGCTGAAATATCGCTTGCCGCCTTGCTTATCTCACGGGTACGGATCTGATCGGAAACATCTTCACCGTTCACATAGACATGCTGAATCCCGTCAACTATATCAAATTCGAGATCGAGATCTGAATTAAGTATCTCCGATATTTTTTCCTCATTTCCGGGATCTATCTCAACATTGTTTCTTATGCAGAAAAGAGCGCACGAACGATACAGTGCGCCGGTATCGACATATACAAAGCCGAGCCTTTTTGCACATTCACGTGCAACTGTACTTTTTCCGGCTCCCACCGGACCGTCCAATGCAACGTTGATCATATTTTCCACCTTTTATCCCATAATAATTTTAGTTATTATATCACAATTATTTAAAAATATCAACACTTTTCACGAAATTTTCACGGAAAAGCCTTTCTTATGCACAAAAAATCCCGCCGTCATAAACTGACGGCGGGATCCTGATATCTGTCTGTAATATCAAAGTCCGCAAAGAGCCTTTGTATCTCTTGCGATGAGGAGTTCCTCATTTGTGGGGATCACCCATACCTCGGTCTTGCTGTCGGGAGTAGAGATCTTGCAGAGCTTTCCGTGGATAGTCTCGTTGAGAGCTTCGTCGATCTTTATTCCGAAGTAGTCCATATCGCGGCATACATCGCGTCTTACCTTATCTGCGTTCTCGCCGATACCGCCGGTGAAGATCACAACATCGAGCCCGTTCATTGCGGCAGCATAAGCGCCGATGTACTTCTTTATACCGTATCTGAGTATGTCACCTGCAAGTATGGCTCTCTTGTTGCCCTTCTCGGCAGCAGCCTCAACATCTCTGTTGTCGCTGGAGATTCCTGAAACTCCGAGGAATCCCGACTTCTTGTTAAGATACTCAGCCATTTCGGGAGCAGAAAGGCCAAGCTTGTCAGCTACGAATGTTACAGCGGACGGATCAACGCAGCCCGAGCGTGTTCCCATAAGCACACCGTCAAGAGGAGTGAATCCCATAGATGTATCTACCGACTTTCCGCCGTCAACCGCAGTTATGGACGAACCGTTTCCGAGGTGGCATGAAACTATCTTGAGGTTTGAAAGATCCTTGCCTGTTTCAAGGGCATACTTCATTGTAACGAAGCGGTGCGATGTGCCGTGGAAGCCGTACTTTCTGACAGCGTATTTCTCATATACCTCGTAGGGCATACCGAACATATATGCCTTTTCGGGCATTGTCTGGTGGAATGCGGTATCAAAGATAACAGCCTGCGGAACAGATGCCGGAACTACCTTTTTGCACGCTCTGAGTGCAAGTGCGTGACCGTGGTTGTGAACAGGAGCGAGCTCTCTGAGATCGTCGATCTTGTCGATGACTTCATCTGTAACAAGCACAGACTTCGGGAATACTTCGGCACCCTGGACTATGCGGTGACCTACCGCTGCGATCTCGGACATACTTCCGATAACAGCGGCATCGCCTGTGGTAAGGACTTCAACGACTTTTTCAAAAGCCTCTGTATGTGTAGGGAACTCGCAGTCCGATTCATAAGTTCTTCCGTCATGGGTGGTATGCTTTATGTGACCGCCGATACCGATTCTTTCACAATTTCCCTTTGCAATTACTTTTTCGTCTGTCATCTCTATGAGCTGATACTTCAGAGACGAGCTTCCTGCATTGATTACGAGAATGTTCATTTTCAAATATCCTTTCAAAGTTACTTTGTGCCTTGACAGGCAATATTACCTATTAATTTTACACTATTTTGCAGGAAAAATCAAGAGTTTTATATATATTTTTTTATTATTGCTCCTCCTGATCTTTATCCGCCTGATCGTCCGGTAAACAAAAATATCCCGCAGACATAATACTGCTGCGGGATCGGTCTGTTCATATCTTATCAATCGCTTACGTGTACTTCGATATAATCCGTATGTGCTTTCATCGAAACAGTTATGTCCTGACCGTCCGAATTCAGGTAGAATGTAGCTTCACCATTTACTGAGCTGTTACCGTTTTTCTCTGCTCTGACAACATAAGTTCCGGGATTATTTTTAAAGGTGTATTTTTTTGAGTCCCCATTTCCGATAGTATCCACCTTTTCTCCGCCAATGTACACATCAACATTGTACTTTGCCATGAACAGATTATCTTCCAGCTCGACCTCGATCGACGCTGTCACACGCCCATCCCGTGCCGTAGTGGTCTGTGCCGGAGCCGCTCCGCCTGTGCTGTCGTCACGAAATACTGCCTGTGTCTGAGGTGCTGTATCTGCACGTGCTACACTTCCTCCCGAACTGCCGCAGGCTGAAATTCCCGTTACTATTGCAGCGGCTGCAAGCAGGGCTACGATCCCATTTCTGAATCTCTTCATCTCGTTTCCTCTTTTCGCATTGTAATATAGCAGTGAATTAAAATCCACGCATATATTATATCACAGCCCGGAATAAAAGTCAATATAATATGTAAATAATTGTCGATATTTAGCGAAACTAAATTTGCGCAAGAATTATTTTATAGTTCCCTTTATATTCATTCCCTTATCATAGTCATCGAGAAAATGATGATAATCCTTTCCGATATGATAGGAGATAAGCGTCTGGAGATTTACGTTTTCGACGCTGCGGAAGATATGCATATCGACTGACTCATCGACAGCGCGGAGCTGCTTCAGCAGATTCTTTATTTCCTGACGCTTCGAGCCGCCGTTTCCGTTTACATCTATGTTTGCAGTAACACTGCACGCGCAGTTGAGGAATGACAGGCCGTTAAAGTCCCTCCATTTTATGATCTCTTCCTCACGTATCATATACATCGGGCGGATAAGCTGCATACCGGGAAAATTCTCGCTGTGAAGCTTCGGCATCATCGTCTGCATCTGCGAGCCATACAGCATTCCCATAAGTATAGTTTCAATAACGTCATCGAAATGGTGTCCGAGGGCTATCTTGTTGCAGCCAAGCTCCTGTGCGTTCTTATACAGATATCCTCTGCGCATTCTGGCACACATATAGCATGGATTTTTCCCGATGATCTCAACAGCATCGAAAATGCGCGCATCGAATACTTTTATTGGGATATCGAGTATCTGCGCGTTGTCGATTATTTTCTGACGGTTCTCAGGAGCATATCCCGGATCCATAACAAGATATTCCGCCTCAAACGGTACCTTGCTGTATTTCTGGAGCTGCTTCATACAAGCCGCCATGAGCATCGAGTCCTTACCGCCGGAGATGCACACGGCTATCCTGTCATTTTCCTGTATCAGCTCGTAATTCTTTATTCCTTCGAGGAACCTCCCCCAGATAGGCTTACGGTATTTTCGCACTATTGAACGGGTTATCTCCTCTGCTCTTGTAATTTCTTCCATTTATACTATATTATATAGAACCAGCTGTTGTCCGGATCCTGCTGCTGATTGACAGGCTTCGACTCGCCGAAGTTGTATTTCAGTTCCTGATTTACTACGCTGACTTTTGCACCGGCGGGAACAGATTTGGTGATGAAAGCATTGCCCCCGATGACAGCACCCTTGCCGATGACGGTATTTCCGCCGAGAATTGAAGCTCCGGAATAAATCGTCACATTATCCTCGATAGTCGGGTGACGCTTCTTGCTGCGCAGATTCTGTCCGCCTCTTGTAGAAAGCGCACCCAGCGTTACTCCCTGATAGATCTTTACATTATCTCCGATCTCGGTAGTCTCACCGATAACAATACCGGTGCCGTGGTCAATAAAGAAATATTTTCCGATCGACGCACCCGGGTGAATATCTATTCCGGTCTGGCTGTGCGCATACTCGGTCATCATTCTCGGGATAAGCGGAACTTTCAGCAGAAAAAGCTCGTGAGCTATACGGTTTACAAGTATCGCGAAAAGTCCCGGATATGAGTAAATGATCTCGTCCTTGTTATATGCCGCGGGGTCGCCGTCAAACGATGCCTGAACGTCCATTTCGATGTATTCTCTTATCTTCGGAAGCTTTCCGAGGAACTCGAATGTTATGTCCTCCGCACGTTTCGCCAGCTCCATTTCGTCCGTATCGTGAAGCTCTTCGTCATACCGCAGAACTATGGATATCTGACGTATAAGCTTGAAGATCACGTCTTCGAGAAGCATCGAGATGTTGTTGCGGACGGTATAGACCCGGTATGATCTGTTGCGGAAATATCCCGGAAAGATTATCCTTCTTATGCTGTATATTATTTCGACTATCACCTCTCTGTCCGGGTGATCGAAGCTTTTTACCTCATCAATGACACGGCCGCATTCATAGTCGCATAGCAGTTCTTTCACAAGTCCGTTTATTCTGTCTTCAATCTGCTGTTTCATAGCGTCCTCCGGTGATTTATATGTCAGGACAATACCATACAAAGAGCGCACAGACTTTTACTGTGCTCTGCAAGGTATTGCCTTCACGGTTTTCCTATAAATATTATATGCATACTGAAGCTTCAAGTCAATGACAGAGATATAAATTTGTTTCTTTTGCCAAAACATCGTTTTTTATACGTCAGCCTTTTGTTACTAATAGATAATAGGGCACCTCTAAAAACCGCTTTGAAAAGAGAAAATGAGATAGCTGCGTCGGATACAAGGAAAGCCGACGAAGCCGGGCTGGCGCAGGGTTCGGAGGTTTGACGCAGTAGCCGGCGTGGATAGCTCTTTTTCTCTCAAATTGGGTTTTTAGAGATTCCCTAAAGATCTCCCTGTCGGAGACAAACGACGGCGGGATCCGTACCCGCCAATTAATCAGCTCTGTAACCGTC
>CAMOKN010000087.1 GCA_946617595.1 uncultured Clostridia bacterium | reverse complement strand
CAATAACTGCCTTTTGGCAGTTATTGGCTGAAAATCTGCAAAACAGATTTTCAGATGTTGTGTAAATGCGCCTGCGGTGCATTTACACAACGGACACATTCCTTGATGAGCAGACATTAATTATCCTTGGAGACATTATGATAAATTTTGAAAATGTCAGCAAATACACACTGAACAACATCACGCTGAATATCCCAAAGGGCGGGATAGTCGGTATCATAGGTGCTTCGGGTTCGGGAAAGACTACGATGATAAAGCTTGCCTGCGGACTGCTTGCACCTGACAGCGGACAAGTGCGGACACTCGGAAAAGACCCGGCGAAACATCGCAGGAAATACGCTTCGGATATCAGCACATTTATTGTCGGAACACCGCTGCTTGAAAAGGAAGACACCGTATTGCAGGGCTTTGAGATGACAGCAGCAATCTACGGTTTGTGCGGAGAATATTTCAGGCGGAGATACAGCGAACTGTCTGAAAGACTCGGTTTTGCGGAGCTGTCAGAAATCAGGGTAAAAGACCTTTCACTCGGACAGAAGATGCGTGCGGAACTCGGCACGGCACTCTTGTATGAGCCGAAGCTGCTTCTTCTTGACGAGCCGAACGTCGGACTTGATGAAAACGGGAAATCCGCGCTTTGTGAGATCCTGAAAGAAAGCACAGATAACGGAATGACGGTTCTGCTCACTTCTCACGATATGGCGGGAGTTTCTAAGATATGCACAAGGCTTGCGATACTCGACAGCGGGAAACTTATCTTTTACGGAAGCCTCGATAATCTTCGGAGCAGATATATGCCGATAAACACAATGACTGTACAATTCAGCGGCAGAGTTCCGGACCCTGACGATCTTCCCGTAAGAAAATATTCACTGGAAGGAAATACCGTAAAGCTTGAATATAATTCAAATCACATAACAGCGGCGGAGATCACAGCTCTGATAATGAAACAGACGGAGGTTGCCGAGATCAGCATACACAAGCCTGATCTCGAAGAATTGATAATGCAGATAAGGGGAGAAAAATGAGTTATATCGAAGTAAAAAACATCAGTAAAACTTTCAGGGTGAGCAAGCGCAGAAGCGGCATTCCCGGTATGCTTGCAAATCTTGTCGTGCCGAAATACGAAAAGCGCGAAGCCGTAAAGAATATCAGCTTTTCTATCGGTCAGGGTGAAATGGTGGGATTTATCGGACCTAACGGTGCCGGAAAATCCACGACCATAAAAATGCTGTCAGGCATTCTCTTTCCGGACAGCGGAGAAATAACCTGTTCGGGAGTTATCCCGTATAAGCAGCGCAAAAACTATGTTGGCAGGATAGGAGTTGTTTTCGGACAGAAGTCTCAGCTTCAATGGGACTTGCCCGTGATCGACAGCTTTGAGCTGCTGAAAGCGATATACCGCATACCAGATGATGTGTATAAGAAAAATCTCGGCAGATTTACAGAAATGCTCGATATGAGCGGTTTTATAAACCAGCCTGTCCGTCAGCTTTCGCTCGGTCAGCGTATGCGTTCGGATATTGCGGCGGCGCTGCTCCATTCCCCTGAGACAGTCTTTTTCGATGAACCGACTATCGGTGTCGATGTTGTCGGAAAAGAAGCGATACGCAGCTTTATCCGTGAGCTGAACGCGCAGGACAATATGACGATGATCTTTACCACTCACGATATGCAGGATATCGAAAAGACCTGCAACCGCGTCATTATTATCGACAAGGGCAGCAAGGTCTATGACGGGGCATTGTCCGATATCCGCGAGCATTACGGCTCCTCGCGCAGTCTCGATGTTGAGTTTATGACGGATACCGAAACTGCACCTATCGCGGGGGTGGAAACAGAAAATATCGACGCACGGCACAAACGCTTCATTTTCGGGAAAGATGTACACATCAACGATCTGATGAGCCTGCTGCTGCAAAATTACAGTGTGCGTGATATAAATATTTCAGAACCCGATATCGAGAGTATTATCCGGAAAATATACAGCGGGGAGGGAGCGGCATGACTGCTTATACGGCTTATGCCAGAAAGGTATTCCTCGGCAGGAGCGCTTACCGTTTCGATCACCTTATGAGCATACTTTCCACTATCCTGCAATTCTTTATTTTCTATGAGATCTACCGTGCATTGTACGGGGGCGAGGAACAGGTTGACGGTATAACGATGTCAATGGTCACAACGAATTTTGTTCTGTCACTGGGACTTGGCACTATATTTTCGCCGGACGACTATTTTCTGCCGAACAAGATATGGGACGGCAGCATATCGACAGAACTGCTGCGACCTGTCAGCTTCAAAGGACGAATGATAGCTGAAAATGTGGGAAATTCGGCATTCAATCTTATATTCAAATTCATTCCTGTGATTACCGTTGCACTTCTCACGACCGGAATGAGCGCACCGGCTGATATACCGTGTTTCCTGCTGTTCCTGCTCAGCGCTTTACTGGGCGCCGGAGTGATGTTCACTATAAGCTTCGCGGTGCAGATGACAGCGTTCTGGCTGGTAAATATATGGAGTCTTACCACTATCAAGAATGTGTTGGTAAATGTGCTTTCCGGCTCGATGATACCTCTGTGGTTCATGCCGGAGTGGATGCAGGGAGTGCTGAATTTCACGCCGTTTGCATCAATTTACTTCACCCCTGTGCAGATATATCTCGGTCAGCTGTCCTACGGTGAAATTGCCGTAAAATGCGCGATACAGCTTGTCTGGATAATACTGATATATCTGATCGGTGATCTGTTATGGAAAAAGGGTCAGCGCAAGCTTGTTGTTCAGGGGGGCTGAAATGAAAGATACGTTGCATTTAATGGCAGTATATACGAAAACAACGGCAAAAGCGTGGTTTCAGTACCGCGTCGATGCTGTGCTGAGGTCACTTGCGGTATTCCTGCGTGAAGCTACGGGAATCATCGTGATATGGTTCACACTGCTTAAGTTTGACACACTGAAAGGCTGGGATATTTACGAAATGCTCTTCCTGTTCAGCCTGCTTTTCCTCACCTACGGAATAATGATAATCTTCTTCACGGGACTGCGGGACTTCGGAAAGACTGTCCGCGACGGCAGTTTTGACAGATTTATACTTCGTCCGAGAGGACTTCTGTTTCAGATAATATTTGTAAATTCCGACTGGTTCGCGGCTATCGGTCACGGCGGTCTTGGACTTGTGCTTTTCCTGCTGTCCGCCGGAAAAGTCGGCATACAATGGGATCTTTTCAACGCGCTTTACTATATTCTGACAGTAGCAGGCGGAGTGCTTATACAAGGTGCGGTATTCCTGTTTCTCGCAGCTCTGAACATCTATCTGCTGCAAACGGAAAGCCTGAAAGAAATGCTCTACTGGAATATGCGTAAATTTGCAGGTTATCCGATAAGCATTTTCAACAAGTTCATTCAGATCATCATGATCTATGTGATGCCGTTTGCATTCGTCAATTACTTTCCTGCGCAGTTCCTGCTCCGGAAAAGTGATATGGCGGAGTACCCCGAATTATATCTGTATCTTACACCGATCATCGGTATTGTGATGTATCTTGCTGCATACTGCTTCTGGAGATTCAGCATACGGTTCTACAAAAGTTCCGGAAATTGAATAAAAGGCTTTGCTGCGCATTATCAGGCGCTGCGGAGCCTTTTATTTCCGACGGTTGTATCCCATGGGTACCCTTTAACCGGCTTTTCGTCATTATCACTATATTATGTATCGTCATTTCTGCATATTTTTACTTATAAATAGTATATTTTTTTTTGCATTTATGATATAATATAACTGATTTTTTTGATGAAACGATCAGGAAGGGTCTTTATGAAAAAGAATAACAAAAAAATAGATATAATAATTATTATTTTCATACTGCTTATCATTGCAGCAGTCATAATTGCAATAGTTGCACAGCCGAATGAAAAAAACAATACACCGAAAAAAGATGTTTCGCAGCTGACAGCAGCCGATTTTGCGGAAAAGACTTTCGGCGTACATACCGGAACACTGTATGAGGGCTTTATAAAAAAGAATTACCCTAAAGCATCTATCAACTACTACCATACTCTTCCGGATATGATACCTGCACTTCAGACAGGTCTGATAGATGCGTTTCTTGTCAATCGTCCGACCGCCGAACAGCTCAGCAGGGATAATCCCGGGATAACCATGCTCAAAGACCCCGTAGGCTCGTCAGAGTACGGAATGATCTTTCCCAAAACCGAAGCGGGAGACAAGATACGCGCACAGATGGACGAATACATCACAAAGCTGAAAAAAAGCGGAGAACTGGACGAACTGATCGCCTTCTGGAGCACAGAAAAAGCAAAGACCACATACATAGATATGAGCGGACTCACAGGCAAGAACGGAACACTGCGTATGGCAACGTCCGGTGACTCCGTTCCGGACACATTTCTTGTGGAAGGAAAACCTGCGGGCTATGATCCGGATATTGCAGTGCGCTTCTGCCGCGAATACGGGTATAATATCGAAATCACAGTAACCGACTTCTCCGGGATACTTCCGGGACTGGCTTCCGGAATATATGATTTTGCTGCAAGCGGCATCGCTATATCAGACGAACGAAAGGAGAGCGTTAATTTCTCAGTACCGGATTACAGTTCGGAAATATACATGATGGTGAAGAATACATCTTCCGGGACCGTGAAATACACCGACTATGTCGGAAAAAGAATAGGGATACTCACAGGTTCTTCATTTGAAGAACCGACACTTGAGTTCTTCCCGAACAGCGAGTATTTATACCTTGATTCCGCCAGTGATCTTGTCATGGCACTTATACAGAACAAAATAGACGGCTTTGTCGAAGATGAACCTGTACTCAGGACTATGTGCCTTAACCAGCCGGAATTGGCATATCTTAAGGATATACTCAAGAAAGAAGAATACAGCTTCTGTTTTCCGAAATCAGGGCAAAGATCAGATCAGTACCTCAAACAGTTCAATGATATGCTTTCAGAGCTTTCCGCAGACGGCACTCTCGATAAGCTGAACAAAAAATGGTTTGCAAAGGACTACGCGTCCTTAAAGATAGATACGTCAGGGCTTACCGGCGAAAACGGAAATATAAACGTTGCTGTGATCCCGACAAATATACCGTTCGCTATGGTATCCGACGGAGAACTGTCCGGAATGGCTGTCGAGCTTATGACCATGTTCTGCCGGAAATACGGATACACCTGTACTTATGACATGACAAACATTTCATCAGCTCTCGCAGGAGTTACATCGGGAATATATGATATCTGCGCAAACAACTCGACTGTTACCCCTGAGCGCAAAGAGACGATCCGCTTTTCTGACCCGATATATGTGGGCGGAATAGCGCTTGCGGTGAGAGCATCTGATGTTGCATCTGAAAATACGGCAGTTGAGGACAGACCGTTCTCCTACTACGCAGAGAATAAAAAGATAGGTGTTCTCACCGGCGGTCTGTATGAAGTAATGATAAAAGAACGTTTTCCCGATGCCGACCTTTATCAGTACAACAACCAACCCGATATGGCAGTTGCTCTCAGTTCGGGTATCATTGACGCTTTCACCTGTCCCGAATCCTCAGCCAAGGATTTTATCAAGGCAGACCCGACCCTCACTTATCTTAAAGAAGTTTTCACGACGATACCATACGGTTTTGCATTCGAGAAATCCGAAGATAAGGAGTATCTGCGGGATCAGATGAATGAGTTCCTCAAAAAAATACACGATGACGGGACCTATGACAAGATAGTTTCGGTATGGTTCGGCAATGACGAGAGCGCAAAAACGGTCGATTTCTCCGGTCTTACCGGCGAGAACGGAACTATCAGATATATGACAGCCCCCACCATGCAGCCCTTCTCTTATATATCAAACGGAGCAAACGCCGGTCTTGAAATTGATCTTGCAGTCCGCTTCTGCCGTGAATACGGATACGATATCACTTTTGACAACGGAGAATTTGCATCTCTTATCCCCGGAATAACATCGGGAATGTATGATATTGCTTCCGGAACGATCATGATAACAGAAGAGCGCGCAAAAAGCGTAAACTTCTCCGAACCGTACTATATTACAAACGCGGTTGCAGTTGTAAAAAAAGAGAACACCGATAATACCCCTGATGCTGTCAATTCATTTTTCAGCAGCATTGCGTCAAGCTTTGAGAAAAACTTTATCCGTGAAAACCGCTGGCAGCTGATCCTTGAAGGTATCGGGACCACCTGCATCATAACCGTCATGTCAGCGCTGGCAGGAACAGTTCTTGCATTCCTGATATGTATGTTCCGCCGCACCGGAAGCAGACTTGCAAATGTAATATCAAATATTTACGTGAAGCTGCTTCAGGGTACACCTATGGTGGTATTGCTGATGATACTGTACTATGTGATCCTCGGCAAATCGGGACTTTCGGCTGTATGGGTTGCGGTCGTGGGATTTTCTCTGAACTTCGGAGCTTATGCATCGGAGATTATGCGCTCAGGTATCGAAAGCATAGACGGCGGTCAGCGAGAAGCTGCACTTGCACTCGGTTACAGCGAGAATCAGACATTCTTCCGGTTCATATTCCCACAGGCTGTCGTCAGGTTCCTGCCTGTATATAACGGCGAGATCATCTCACTTCTGAAAAGCACCTCGATCGTTGGATACATCGCTATACAGGACCTCACAAAAATGAGCGATATTATCCGCAGCCGCACCTATGAGGCGTTCTTCCCTCTTATTGTAACAGCGATCATTTATTTCATACTTGCGTGGATCATTTCGATGATACTTAAACTAATCCTGAAAGCTGTCAGACCGAAAAGAAGGAAAGCAGCCGAAAAATGATAAATGATTATTCGCGGTAAGAAAATATCAGCATAGATCCAATTATCAAGTAGAAAGGAACAAGCAGTATGGCAGAAAATAACATACGCACAGTACAGCAGATAATGGCGATCCTCAGCAGCAACGTTTCCATGAGCAATGCTCTTGCTGAAGCTCTGGATCAGCTGAGAAACGAGCTTGATGCAGACTATGCAGTGATATGGCTCGTCAATAAAGATGACCAGAGGCTGTATGCAGTCGCACATTCAGGAGATGATCCGATCACCGGTCTCAGCATCGAAAAAAGCGAAAGCTATCAGGGAAAGGTGATCTCCGGGTATGAGCCTGAGTTCATATCGGATATTTCAGGCGATCCTCATTTTCCGGCAGGCAATGAGGATATTACAGGTCTGAAAACAAAAAATGCATACTATGTGCCTATGCTGCTGGGCAAAAATACCGCTATAGGCTGTGTCCAGATAGTAAACAAGGCGGACGGAAAATACTCCGAATCCGATATCTCGCTTTGCAGACTGTTCGCCGGCATCACGGCAATGATAATAAACGAAAAGAGCTTTACCTTCTCACATGCCGCGGACAAAAAGGTGATAATGTCATTCAGGAATGTTGTGAAGGATTATCCCTCAGGTTCTGAAACACTGCGCGTACTGAAAGGTGTTGATCTCGATATATTTGAGAATGAGTTTCTTGTTATACTTGGCGAGAGCGGCTGCGGAAAATCCACCATGCTGAATATTATAGGCGGTATGGATTCAATGACAGAAGGCTCAATGCAGATAGACGGAAAAGATTTTTCTCACCCCACCGAAAATCAGCTCACAGACTACAGGCGTGATTATATCGGATTCATATTTCAGGCATATAACCTTATGCCGAATCTGACTGCACTTGAGAATATTGAATTTATTGCAGAGAACTGCCCGAACCACGGCGACCCGAAGGAAGCTCTTGATATGGTCGGACTTTCTTCCAGAGCAGGAAACTATCCTTCGATGATGAGCGGAGGACAGCAGCAGCGTGTGTCCATTGCCCGCGCGATCGTGAAAAATCCCAGACTTATACTCGCAGATGAACCTACGGCGGCACTTGATTATTCCACCGGACTTGAAGTCCTGCGCGTAATGGAAAAACTCGTCAAGGAAAAGCATACGACGATCGTTATGGTGACACATAACATCGAGATCGCAAAAATGGCTGACAGAGTAGTACGATTCAAGAACGGAAAAATAGCTAGCATACAGATCAACCTCTGGCCTGTATCCGCCGACGAACTGGTGTGGTGATCCTGTGAAAAAAACACAATTAAAAGACGCGATAAGAAATATTTCCAGACGCAGGATAGCATATTTATCAATACTGCTGACAATAACAATCGGAGTGACGGGACTGCTTTGCATCTTCTTTCTGGGTTCTGCAATAGAAAAAAAAGCGTCGGATAATTATAAGAACAGTAATTTCAGAGATGCAGAGATCTATTCTTCTCTCGGTATCACGCAGGAAGAAATAACCGAGCTTCGCGATTCAGAATGTATAGAAGATGCTGAAGGACTTTTCAGCACTCCCGCGATGATGAGCAGTACCGATAAAGTAAGCAGCATCACCGTATGGTCCATAACAGAAAGAATAAATGTTCCTGCACTGAGATCCGGAACAATGCCCGTAAATGCAGACGAGTGCGCTGTAGATATCCCGCTTGCAAATAAACTCGGCATATCCGTCGGAGATAAAGTGCATATCTACGCAGGCGGAACACCTGAAGGATTCCTCCGCGGCAGCGAATTTACCGTAACCGCATTGATGAACTATCCGCAGAGCATCAGCGGTTCCACAGCTTCTAACGTCGTAGTTCCGCAGGAAGCATTCGATCCCGGAAAAACAGAGGACGGATTCACCTGCGCTGCGGTAACATTTGTTATGCCTGAAGATATAGGGATCTTTTCCGAAGAATATTTATCAACAGCCGATAAATATATATCGGAGACAGAGCCTTTGCTCGCTGACATTGCAAAAAGGCGCACTGAAGAAATACGCACAAAATACAGCGACAAGTATAACGATGCTAAAAAAGAAGCAGATGAAAAACTTGCAGATGCTGAGAAAAAGCTCGATGATGCAGAAGCTGAAATGAATGAGAAGTTCGCCAAAGCCGGGCAGGAGCTTGCTGAGAATGAAAAGAAACTGAAAGAAAACGAGGAAGCGTTTGAAACTCAGATAAAAGATCAGAAAGCAATTATAGAATCTGCGGCAGCAATGGGAGCGGACGTTTCAGATAAAGCTGCAATGCTTGAAGCGTTTGAGAAAGAAAACCGCGAAACGCTTGAAGAAGCAAGAAAAAAATACGACACCGCAAAGCAGGAATTTGAGGACAAAAAAGCAAAAGCTGAAAAAGAGCTTGCAGAAAAGCGCAGCGAATTCAATGAAAAAAAGAAAGAAACAGAAACAACGCTTTCAGACGCAAAGCAGAAGCTGGACGATATAAAGGACTGCTCCGTTGTTATTCAGGACAGACGCATGAACGAAAGCTGTGAGGAGCTCCGTAATACGATACGCTCCATATACACAATGGCTGCGTTCTTCTCACCTGTTTTTGCAGTAGTCGCATCTGTCGTTTTCTTCTCAACTATCGCAATTATAATCGAAGATCAGAAAAAACAGGTGGGTACAGTAAAAGCCCTTGGGTTCAGGAACGGAAAAATACGCTCAAAATATCTGATGTTCGGAGTATCTGCGGCAGTTATCGGTTCACTGCTCGGAATAGGTCTGTCTGTCATTCTCGAAAAAATAATTATTGCCAAACTCGAACCAAGATATTCTTTTGACGGGATACCTGTAGTGGTATCAGCACCGGCTGCAATTCTGTTCTGCACTGCCACACTAATTGTTGTGTATGTCGTGGTATGGGCAGCATGCTCACATCTTCTGAAATGCTCGGCTGTCGGACTTATAAGCGGAAGCGAGCCTGCGCAGAAATCCAAGAAAAAGAAAAAGAAAAAAGAGCGCCGCTCTTCTCTCTATTCCACACTTATCCTGAATAACGTAATTACCGATATTACCCGTGTTATCGTAGGGATAACGGTCATTGCAGTAAGCGGTCTGCTGATCGGTGCAGGAGTTACACTGCGCGAAAGCTTTTCAACGGCGTTCCGCCAGCAGGAAGAAACTGTATGGCTGTACGATCTTAAAGCAACGATAGACGAAAGTGCGTCAGATGAGATAAAACATGAAATAGAAGATCTGCTTTCATCGTCCGGATGTGATTATACCGCAGCATATTCAGGAGGTACGATATATGAAACTAAGGACGGAAAATCAGCGACCATGCTCATTGTCATGGACGAGGATCGTCTCACCGATTTCTTCAATGTGGGAGGATCAGCCATAAACGGCGTCTCGCTGAGCAATAACATAGCATCGGCACATGGGCTCGACACGGGCTCAGAATTCACCCTCTACGGCAGGTCACTTGATTCTGTGAAAGCAACTGTGGGCGGGACATTCAATTTCTACATTGGAAATATGATGACCGTAACAAAGCAGAAATACCATGAGCTGTACGGAAATGAGTGTAAGGATAACTGTTATTTTGTGAAGTATTCCGGCGCTGACGGTGAAGCACTGAAAACACGGCTTTCTGATATGAACAGTAACTACTCGGGTCATGTTACCATAGAGACTGTTGCCGATCAGACTGCCAAAGCCGAATCACTGAAAAGCCTGTTCGATATGGTAGCAGTGATATTTATTGTTCTTGCAGCGTTACTGAATTTTCTGATAATGATAAACCTGACAAACATACTTGTCAGCAGACGTATGAAAGATATTCTCGTCATGCGTGTAAACGGTTTTTCCATGAAGCAGGCCATAGGATATCTTGTACGTGAGACTGCATTCTCAACAGCTGTAGGAATAGTGCTGAGCATCGCGGCAGGTATCCCGTTTTCACAGCTGCTTGTCGGAAAGCTGAGCACCACAACTATCACGCTTTCCAATGATATCGCACCCATAGCATGGATCCTGTCAGTCATACTGAGCATAGTATTCGCAGTACTAATAAACGCTATCTCGTTCAGGAAGATCGGAAAAACCTCGCTTGTAAATATATCACAATACTGATACTCTAAAAAAGTATTGTTATTATTCAACAATCAAGGCAGCATCACACACAGATTGTGCGATGCTGCCTTAATCTTTACATATCTTTCCGCAGCGTTGGGCTGACCTGTCCGGCATTTCCGACTTCGTTGCTGAAATATTCAAGAAAGCTTTCCGCCGGCTTTGTCAGAGGCTGATATTTGTTCCAGATAAAGTTCATTTCCGCATAAACAGGCGGATCAAGCGGTCTGAAACACAGATCGCTGTCACCTGAAACATTTATCAGCTTGTCCAATGTAAGCGCATACCCTATGCGCTCCCGAACCATGATCGAGGCATTGAACACAAGATTATATGTTGATACTATATTCAGTTTGTCAGCATATTCTCCGTACCAGATGTGGACCGGAGCTTTATCCGAGCGCTGTCTCGAAACTATCAGAGGTTTATCTGCTATGTCCTCAATACGTATCCTCGACTTTTCCGAAAGCTCCGAATCCCTTCGCATGAGTATTCCCCATTCATCCTTTACAGGCATTTTAATACAGTGATATTTTGTATGATCCACCGGTATGAACACAATCCCGAAATCGCATAGTCCCTTATCGAGCCTTTCAGTTATATGCTCACCGTCACCGCTGTAAATATTAAAATGCACCGACGGAAAATCCGACTGCATTTTGTGTGCTGCCGAGGCAATATATTTTACCGCATCAGTCTCGCCTGCGCCTATATATACATCACCCGACAGCATATCTCCCGAAAGCATTATATCACTCTCGGTCCTTCTGACAAGCTCAACGATCTGTTCGGCTCTGTTGCGGAGCATCATACCTTCTTCTGTCAGTTTGATGCTGTGCGCACCCCGTATGAACAGTTTCTTTCCGAGTTCTTCCTCAAGCTCACGCAGCTGGCGTGACAGCGTGGGCTGAGTAAGATGCAGCGCCTGTGCGGCAGCAGAAACAGTTCCCTCTCTTGCAACCGTGAGAAAATACTGCAATACTCTGATCTCCAAGATATATTCCTCCGTAATTTTAAATGTCTTCTCCAGAAGAGTGCCGGTAATCTGAACGGGATAGCATCAGATCAACGCCTGTGAGTCCGAGCAGATCAGTTATTTCCGAGATAACGAACCGCAAGCATGGTCAGATCATCAAACTGAGGAGCATCACCGATAAAATCATCAACAGCTTTCTTCATATCCATGAATAATTCTTTAAGCGTTCCGTTCCGTGATTCGTTAAGAGCGCGAACCATCCTGTCTTTTCCGAACAGCTCAAGATCCGCCCGTGTAGCTTCCGGAACGCCGTCGGTGTACAAAAACAGCATATCACCCGGCTCAAGCTGTATCTCATAATCATGATATTTTATTCCGGGTATCGTACCTATGAACAGGTCGTGTTTATCATTGATTATCTCAAAGCTTTTATTCACCTTTTTTATAACAGGATATTCATGACCCGCGTTGGAGCAGGTAAGCCTGCCGGTGCTTATTTCGAGTATTCCGAGCCATACAGTGACAAACATATCATCTGAGTTATTCTCACAGATACGTTTATTTACATCTTCGAGTATCAGGGAAGGCTGTTTGTGATATACTGAATAATCTTCTATGAGCATCTTTGAAGCCATCATAAACAAGGCAGCAGGAACTCCCTTTCCCGAAACATCAGCAATAATTATCTCCAGATGATCCTCGTCTATAAGGAAGAAATCATAAAAATCTCCGCCGACCTCCTTTGCCGGTTTCATAGAGGCGAAAATGTCAAATTCATTTCTGTCCGGAAATGCAGGAAAGCTGCGCGGGAGCTGACTTGACTGGATCTTTGCCGCCATATCGAGTTCAGCTCCGAGCCTTTCCTTTTCTGAAGTAACATCACGTATCTGCTTTACGTATTCGTCTATTTCAGAAGCCATAAAAGAAAAGTTTTCGGCAAGTGTCTGTATCTCGTTATCCGTTTTTATTTCAGAAAGCACCTTTATTGCCTTTTCCGGATCCTTATCGGAGATGTAATCAAGTATAACTTCTTTTTCCTTTTCTATAGGTCTGACGACAATTTTTTTTACCAGACTGACTATCCTTAATTCGAGAACAACAAATAAAATAATTATTAACAAAACAATGATAAATGTATTTTTAATTGTATCGTAAATAACATCGTCCCATCTCTGAGAGATACCAATTATCATCACCAAATGTCCGTACTCATTGTACACCGGCTCATATTTACGGATATTATTCTGGTCATCTTCATCCCAGAACGATACCTCTAAATCTAAATCAGGCAATTCACTCTCAATAATTTTATCAAGCACCGGAAATACCCCTTTCTCATACGGTTTGGTAATTCCTGGCTCATAAATTTCGCCGCCTTCGCTTATACGCATTTCACCCCAGCCGCATCCCGAGACAAGATAAAAAAATTTATCGTCTATGATCGTAAAGGCATCAACAGATGACGGCTTAAAAGTATTTTTTATCATATCAAAATTTAAAGCAATTGCTGTATAACACCATTCAGCATACTTCAACTGTATATCATCTGGCAATCCTTTTATTTCTTCGTCACTCAAATATTTCAGATTTGTACAGCCCGGAATATTCTTCATCAGATATTCTTCATTTTCTTTCATAATAGTATCATCATAAATCAGATTCATTTTATCGTAATGATCTGCCCAGTATGATACAAGCCACTCTATTGCATTATAATGTGTCATTTCGAGTACTGTATAAGTGGCGACCTGATCTCCCTTGTTCCACCTTTCAACCAATATCTGCTGAACAGAAAAAAGAAATATTGCTATCATTGCAAGTACAGTAAGAATTATAAAAAAGATCAGTAAAGGTCTTCGTATCTGACGAGTGACTGTTTTTCTATTGTTTTTCATCTGAAACTCCTTCCGGTAATGTCTGTGCCGCAAGGCTCTATGTGCATACCGCCCGGTCAGTAATTCAAGGTAACTCAGAACTCATTTTTAATGAAGCTGTTACGATATGGTTCGTGCTTTGTGCGACAGATCAGATGCGATCTGTCCGCGGCAGATGTTATCAGACAAATCTCAAAGTCAGAATATTGAGATCCTCATACCTGTAAACAGAAGATGCGGCAAGTTTTTTTATCATCACAGAAGAAAGTGTATCGCCCTCAGATAACGGATCATATCTGGTGCCGCTGTATGTTATGGTCATTATTGCAGAAGATTCTGCATCAGAATACTCTATACCGATATTAATCGGATATCCGTCTTCATCGTGCTCGATCCTGCAGATTATATTCTGCACTACAAGTTCTTCAAACGCAAGCTGCAGATCTCGCACCATTTTCGGAGGAACAAGATTATCCTGCGCGAATTTTTCTATCTGAGTTTCAAATCCTATGAGATCGGAATTATTCTCCGTTACCTCAAGATCCAACTGCCTGAGACGCTTGATAAAAATGCGGGTACGTTCTTTCTTCGGGTTTCCAAAAATACGTTCAGGAGGACCCTCCTCATATATGCCGCCCTTGTCCATATAAAACACACGGTTAGAAACATCGCGTGCGAATTTCATTTCATGCGTGACTATCATCATGGTCATTCCGTCTCTTGCAAGATTTCTTATAACCGAAAGAACTTCTCCCACCATAGTCGGGTCGAGCGCAGATGTTGGCTCATCAAACAGAATTATCTCCGGCTTCATGGCAATTGCCCTTGCTATAGCAACTCTTTGTCTCTGACCTCCGGAAAGCTCATCAGGAAAGTTAAGTGCCTTTTCGGCAAGTCCGACACGTTTAAGCAGAGCCATTCCTTCAGCTCGCGCCTGCTCTTTAGGTATTTTAAGCAGATTCACCGGAGCGGACATGATATTGTCTATAACACTGAGATTTGCGAACAGATTGAAAGACTGAAAAACCATTCCCATTTTCCTGCGTACAATCGAGATATTACAGCCAGGGTCAGTTATTACCGTTCCGTTGACTGTGATCTTTCCGGAAGTGGGTTTCTCAAGCCGGTTAAGGCAGCGGAGAAGTGTGGATTTTCCGGTCCCGGAAGGACCGATGACCGAGATAACATCTCCCTTGTTTATCTCCGCGTTCACATCTTTAAGCGGAGTTACATTCGGATATTCTTTTCGCAGATGCTCAATTTTTATAAAACTCATTTTTGGGAACTCCTTACGCTCATTATTCATGAAATAACAGGATCTGTCCTGTTCTTCCAGACCAAATGAATATCCTGAGTCAGGCAGATAAAATATATCCTGCATTATAAATTAAATTCCACATTACGCACATCGGAAAGCTTTTCTTTCAGGGTACCTCTAAAAACCGCTTTGAACAGAGAAAATGAGATAGCCGCGTCGAATACAAGGAAAGCCGACGAAGCCGGGCTGGCGCCCGGTTAGGAGGTTTGACGCAGTAGACGGCGTGGATAGCTCTTTTTCTCTCAAAT
>CAMOKN010000086.1 GCA_946617595.1 uncultured Clostridia bacterium | reverse complement strand
TGACTTAAAAAAGTTTGTAAGTTATTATAATTAAAGGTAAGAAGCATCAGATTTATATAACAGAGATATGCCATATGATGTTTTAAGCTTGTTCTTTGTTTGTTCTTTATTTTGTTTTTTCTGATACAATTAATCGCAAAACACGACTTTAGATCAGCTAACAATAGAACACATAAATCAGGCATTTTAAAAGCAATTGCGAGAAATCATTTTAAATTACCACAATTGGACTTTGGGCGAGGGGTGATTTTCAGTTTCTTGTCTATGTCAGCATAAAATCGGGTACACATGGTCTCACTTCATTTCTATTTGCAATATGTCTTCAAACCGTATCCGTTTTCCGTCCACGGTTATTGTTTTCCTCATGACCGAATCTATGCAGCTCACAATGCCGGTCGTCACCACATACTGCCCGCGATAGCCGTAAGCATCGTTGTTTTCGTCAAAACAGGGAACGAAGTGCGTAACAGTCACGGTTATGCTGTTCTCGCGGGCGGCGCTGCCGTTGCAGACAAGCTCTTGCAAATCGGCGATGATGTTGTTAAGCTCGGCACACTCGTCCTCGGAAAGCTCGATGCGCTCGACATACAGCTCGTCCTTCGCCTCGACAGCCTCGGTAAAGCCTTTCAGCGCATCGAACGGACTGAATATCTTGGCTCGCTTGCTGAGCGACATTGCCGAGTGTTTTACTGCAAAAACATCACGCTGCCTGTGAACGGGTCTTCCGGAGGCAAGCACATCAGCATATTTGAAATCCGCAGGAGCGGGCATATATCCGAGCATTGTTAATCTTCCTTTCCGCAAGAGCGGACAGGAAACCTGACCGTCAGGCTCGATGACCTCCGATCTGCGTGTTCCGCTCTCTTGTTGTTGCGCCTTGCAGGTAGTTCATTCCGTGCAACACAGCATTATTGCCGAACTTCGCGCGGACTGCCTGCATAGCGCCCTGCAATCTTTTTTCCTTGTCCATTTTGTCGTAATCCGTGAAGAAATCGAGCTGAAAAAAGCCCTCGTCGGCGACCACATCTGCCGCGCAAACTCCGAGCTTACGGAATAGCAGCCTGTGGTCTGTTTTTCTGTCAAAATCCGGCAGCATCACCTCTGTGATGAAGCGTGACAGGTTCGTTTTTTCCATTGTTCTTGCAGTCCCGTTTGAGTGCTTCGGGTGCAGTCTGCCGTAGAAGTCGATGCACACAGGACCGTTGTACTGCGGAAAGTATTCAAGTGACTTAAAATCATAGCTTACCCACCAAGTAAAGACATCTGAAATGAGATTCTTTGCAAACATATCGGTGCTGAGGACATCTATCATTTCTTGAAAGACTATCCGCGCTTCGTCGAACTTGTACGGATGCGGGAGCACCTGCCCGTTTGAGAGCGAGTGGTTGTCGGTGTGGTAGTTCTTTATATCAAACATCGTGACCGGTTCGATGCCCCAAGCGTGGTCGATCATAATTTCGCCGTCAATGCCGAAGGTCTTGTAGAACCATTCCTCGTTTTCGAGCGAGAACCGCGCCACATCGCCCATAGTGTGAAGTCCCGCATTTTCGAGCCTTGCCAACTTACCCATACCGACCTGCCAGAAGTCGGTGAGCGGTGTGTGATCCCAGAGTAGGTACTTGTAGCTGTCCTCGTTGAGCTCGGCGATGCGCACACCGTCCTTGTCCGCGGGGGATTTCTTAGCGACGATGTCCATAGCAACTTTTGCAAGATACATATTCGTCCCGATGCCGACAGTCGCGGTTATGCCCGTGACCGACAGAACCTCCCGTATCATCGTCATCGCCATAATGTGCGCGGGGTGCTTGCCGGTGCGATTAGCTTCTTCCTCATAGATGTGCAGATATTTTGTGCAGTCGATAAAGCTCTCATCAATGCTGTAAACGTGTATGTCCTCGGGAGCGGCGTAATGCAGAAAAATAGAGTATATCTGTGCGGAAACACGCTCGTACTCCGCCATTCGGGGAGTTGCTATGATGTAGTCAACAATATGGTGAGTGCACATTTCGTACTCGAATATCTTCTGTTTTGCCTCGAACAAACGCGGACGACCGGGAACGCCGATAGCTTTAAGCGCAGGAGATACCGCAAGGCATATCGTTTGATCGGAGCGGGACGGGTCTGCAACCAAAAGCTTTGCTTTCAATGGATCGAGCTTTCGGGCAACGCACTCGACGCTTGCGTAGAAGCTTTTCATATCGATTGCAATGTAAGCACGTTCCATTGAAACACCTCTTTATCAGTTCAAAACCCTGCCATAGACCCGAAACTCCTGATACGGCGTGATAGGTCTCGGCTCCCAGTCGCTGTTGTATGAGCGCAGGACTATCTGTGAATGTACGTTGCCATCACCGTCAGTGAATTCGTCACGCACGGACTCATCCGGTTCCTGCTCATCATATATCTTGATTACTACCTCGTTATCGATAGAGAATATCCCGACCTGTCCCGGGCGAATGGTCTCTGTTTGCTGCACAAAAACCACCTGCTCGTTCACATAGATGGGCGACATACTGTTTCCGTCAACATGTAAAGCAAAGTCTGTTCCGGCGGGAACAATACTCTCAGGGTACTCTTTATACTCAAAGTTTTCTTCGTCCATGAAGTTACCTGAACCGGCAGCAGCCTTGATATAGCTGGTAGGTATAGTAACTGTGGCTATATTTGCAGCTTTTTCGGGAATTACAGGCTTATATTTACCCGAAGCAATTAAAAGCTCCCGATATTCATCAAGTTCCTTCAAGCCTTGTTCATTCAGCTCAATGTCCGGTATAGATGCCGGATCAATAAATTTCGAGATAATATCCGGAGTATCAAGGGCAAGGCTTATCGCTATCAATTGATAGGTGGTAGGAACAGTAGTACCTTTTTCCCACTTGCTTACCGCCCCTAATTGTACATCTACTCCGAATCCGGCAAGAACTTCAGCAAGTTCGCCCTGCGTCAAGTGTCGCTTTTGGCGTATTTCGGCAATCTTATTACCTACTATATTGTCGTCTTTAGCTTGTTTTGCATTGTATTTAATGTCAGTCATATTTCGTCCTTCCGTTATAGGCTTTTTATACATTATAGCTCAATCAGCGAAGATTGTCAATAGTAATTCTCTGATTTGGACAATTTTATATATTTTCTGTGCGATTTTTGGAATATTTCATATATTGTTCAGTTATTGCAATTTTACATCACCTGTGGTATACTATAATATAGCATAAATGGAAGGTGTGTGAGTATGAAATACAGAACAAACCGCAGAACAGGCGATAAGATAAGCGAAATAGGCCTTGGCTCGGCATATATGTTTGAGGCTGGCATGACGAAAGCTGTGGAAGCATTACAATACGCTTACGAGGGCGGCATCAACTATTACGACCTTGCAGCCGGAGACGGAGCGAGCTTCCCGATATATGGCGAGGCGTTCAAAGATGTCCGTAAGGATATCCTTTATCAGATACATTTCGGAGCTGATTACACCAACGGCACCTACGGCTGGTCACTCGATATTGACACGATAAAACGTTCGGTTGACAGGCAGCTTCGGGAGCTGCACACCGACTACATAGACTACGGGTTTATCCATTGTCAGGACGAGTTCTCGGACTGGGAGACATATCAGAGAAACGGCGTTTATGAGTATATCCTGCGCCTGCACGAACGGGGTGTTGTCCGTCATATCGGGCTGTCGTCCCATACACCGGCTGTGATACAGAAGATAATGGACGATGTGCAGGTCGATATGCTGATGTTCTCGGTCAATCCTGCCTATGATTACGGTCACGGAGATTATGCAAACGGCGGTGTTGACGAGCGTGCGGAGATATATAAGCGCTGTGAAAAGGACGGCGTGGGGATATCGGTAATGAAGCCGTTCTCGGGCGGACAGCTCCTTGATTCTGCATTATCGCCGTTTGGCAAGGCATTAACGATTTATCAGTGCATTCGCTACTCCCTCGACAAGCCCGGAGTTCTTACCGTCCTTCCCGGTGCGCAGAGCAAAGAGGAAGTAAAAAAGCTGCTCGCATATTACGAACAGCCCGAAGAAGCTCTCGATTACTCGGTAGTCGGTACATTCGCACCTCCCGAGGCATCCGGTAAGTGCGTTTACTGCAACCATTGCAAGCCCTGTCCGGTAGGTATAGATATCGGACTTGTCAACAAGTACTATGATCTGGCAAAATCAGGTGATTCGCTTGCTGTCGAGCATTACAGGACACTTAAATTGAACGCTGAAAGCTGTATCGGCTGCGGGCATTGTGATGAGCGCTGTCCGTTCGGTGTGCGTCAGAGTGAGAGAATGAGCGAGATAAAAGCCTATTTTAATTAAGAATACATAGATAAGGACAAAAGAAATGACAAAGCAGGCAAAACATACCGATACTGCCACTCTAAATTCCCAACGAGTCTGGCTCGAAGGAGTTATCAACGCCCGTGAGCTTGGCGGATATATGAATCGAGAAGGAAAAAAGATAAAGGGAGGAAAGATACTCAGAACCGGACAGCTATATTCTGCCACATCTCAGGATAAAAGAATACTGAATGAGGAGTACAATGTCGGCACTATTATAGACTTCCGTTCGGACTTTGAGTCTATCCCACAGCCCGATCCGCCTATATTGGGAGCCCAGCACTATGATTTCCCGGTGCTGGAGTTCAAGTTTACGGCAAGAGAACAGCAGAAATTACAGCAGGTAAATGAAGAGCGCAGCCAAGGTAAGCGGCTCCTTTTGCTTGCAGAAGCAGGTATGACTGCCGATACTGGAATATATGAAAGGATTATGTTTGGAGAACCGGCAAAGAAGGCATACAAGCGCTTCTTTGAACTGCTGCTTGAAAATGACTCGGAGCATTCAGTGCTGTTCCACTGTACCCAAGGTAAGGATAGAACAGGTATTGCCGCTGCTATGCTTTTAACAATACTTGATTTCTCTGATGAGCTTATCCTGTCAGATTATATGCTCACAAATAAGGCAAATTTCGACATTATTCATGAGGATATCAGTGCAGTATCTGTTTACACAAGTGATGAGACCATTATAGACAGTGTAAGAAGAATGAATAGTGTCTCGGAGCATTTGCTGGAATACGCATTTTCAAAGGCAAGAGTGGAGTACGGTTCAGTGCAGGAGTATATCAAGAAAACTTTCGATTTGTCGGAAGATGATATCTATGAGCTTAAGCACAAATATCTGGGATAAACCTTACTTTTCAAATATAAGACAAATCTATCAGGTAACGAGGTTGAGAACAAATGTACAAACTTTATGAATATAAGCAGGATGACATAAAGATCGGACTCATAATTTCCGATAAGGAGCAGTGCCTTTACATAGGGAATAAGCTATACTCTGCAAGAACAAACGTCACTCCGGATAAACAAACGCTGCACAGTGACATAACCGGTCATGGGCTGGTACAAGTCGAACTTGATCCTTTGAGAGTGACTATAGCCGGCGAGGAAGTCACTCCGACATATGAGCACGAAGAGCCGGACAGATATTCAATCCTACAACATTGGAACTCAAGACTAAGTTCATAACAAAGGAACGACCCCGAAGCAGTACTTGCTTCGGGGTTTCTCGTTTAGTAAACCTTATACTGTCAAGGCATACATTTTCTATTTTTAAATTCAGCCTCAAATTTAGCCGTGTTGTCTGCAAGAACCCAAGTTTTCCGAAAAGATGCCGTGAGGGTCCGCTGTCAGAGTCTCTCATCCGTCTGAAGAATGCAAACCTGATTTATTTGCTGCGGATATTAGGCCAGAACATCGCATCTGGCATCGATGAGTTCCGAGAACCGTTCTTTTAAATGCGGAAGCAGAAGTGAGCCTTCACACAAATCCTGATATTTTGACCTCAGCGATACTATTTTTGCGATCATTTTTTCTGCCGATGCTTTAGGTATTTCACATTCATCAGCAAAAACAAGGAAGTCTTTTTTTCGAATGTGCATTTTCTTCCCGCACAGTGTGAGAGCAAATTCTTCCGTATCTTCTGGCATGATCACATTGACGGGTAGTAGGTCATACGCCGGCGAAAGAACATAAACACCGCTTGCTTCGTGAGTTTCGATCAACGAAAAGTTTTTTAAGTGCATATCCGAGTTTCCAACAACATAAGAGAAAACGATCCGCATAAACAATTCTGTCATATCCAGCCTCGGCTGCGAAGAGTACTTTTCTATAACCTTTGCGCAGCGCTCATAAGAACCCTTGTATTTATCCTGCGTCAACCGCAGATCAAGCTGGCAGAAATCTTCCATAGCAAACATGCGAACACCTGCTTTATCAAAGACTCTGTCAACTCTTTTAGTTATATATGCAAATGTATCTCCGCTTCTGACAAGAGCGTGCGGCACAGTTGCTATCCCGGTAATATCCGCCATTGTCATTACCAACTGTTCGGCTTCCGGCAGGCATTCAAATTCAGCAACCTGCGGTTTAAGAATATATCCGGTCGGATAGTTTACCAATGTCAGCCGCGAACCATTTTTGTCTGAATGTAAATGGAGAGACAGCTTTTTCTGAACGCCGGGTACGGTAATACCTTTGCTTGTATTTTCCTTTGCTATCTCTTCAAGTGTTTTTTCGTCTATCTCGATTTCCGGAATTGTATTCGTTCCGAAAAAACGTTTCACACACGCCGGATGCCATCCATTTATATCATTGTTTTTCAGCGGTTTCCCGCAGCAGTAACAGTTCATTTCTTTTCCTCCGAAATGCTGACATTCCCGATCCCGTCCTTGCACGCAACAAGAAGCAATCCAAAGCGATCTTTTGTGTCGATCTTCCAGTTTCGGCTTACAACACCAAGAAGCCAGCCTTCCGGGATCAGTCCGTCAAAGAACGGAAACAATGTGTTTGATGTGTACGGATCGCTTGACAAAGGCAAAGTCAGAGATACAGCCGATGCGTTTTCAGAACTCAGATAATCGTCATCATACGAGAACATATATCCCGAATCCGTTTCCGAGAGCACACCCGCAAAAGTGTTTCTCACATATACATAAGCTTTTCTGAAAGCGTC
>CAMOKN010000085.1 GCA_946617595.1 uncultured Clostridia bacterium | reverse complement strand
CGAAAGCGTCTTGACATGAGTTTCATTGTGATAGGCTGACAGCCCGGCAGCAGCCCTTCAGGGGTGTCTCCCCCGTTAGCGGGGAGGTGGCGACAAAGGAGCCAGAGGGGATGACCGACAGACCCTGCCGGTGCTGCCCGACTATCACACTTTAATCGAGCGCACGAAGCGTTCAGTTCGATGCCAAAAGCGCGCACGATGCGCGCATTACAGCATCGAACGAGAGGCATCGTGTCAAGATGACCGTGGAATACGACACTATGTCGTACAGAATGTTTCCAAAACGCCGCAAGGATGCGGTGAACTTAGAAACATTCGCTAAATAGCGGTCATACTCGTACAAACACCCATTTTCATACCCACACCTACCGGACAAGAGCCTAAAAAGTAGAATGACAGCGTTTATGCCGCGAAAGCGTCTTGACATGAGTTTCATTGTGATAGGCTGACAGCCCGGCAGCAGCCCTTCAGGGGTGTCTCCCCGGTTAGCGGGGAGGTGGCGACGAAGGAGCCAGAGGGGATTACCGACAGACCCTGCCGGTGCTGCCCGACTATCACACTTGGATCGATGCTCGTGTCAAGATGACCGTGGAATAAATGCGGTCATATCCCTACAAACCTTTATTTTATTGCCCACACCTACCGGATAAGAGCCCAATATTTTTACCTTTGTGTGAATCATTCGCAAAAGTGCGCGAGCAGGGCTGCACACAATTCGTGTTTTCAATGGACGGAGTGGGAGATCACGCAAATGCCTTTCGAAACAAGGTTTTATCCAATGTGATCTCAAAAACAAGTAAAAGATTAAGCTACATATACCCCAAAAAGGAGGCAGCTTTATGAATGAAGCATTTCTCACGAAAACAAGAGAGAATCTTATCTCTCATCTTGATATAGAAAAAGAAGCTCTTGCCGGCTTCACCGACGATACGATCATATTCAATACAGGTGACGGCAGACCGAATCTCGGACTTGATTCTATGGACGCGCTTGAGCTTGTGACTATGATATTTGAGCTGTTCGGGTTTGATGTTCCCGCCGAAGATGTAAAGAAGCTGTACTCGGTGAACGCAATAGCGGCATATCTTAACGAACAGGGTATAACCGAATGAACAGGGTGGTAATAACGGGAATAGGCGCGCTCAGCGGAGAGATAAAGCCGTGCACGGTATTCGATACAACAGGTCTGCTGACGGATAAATTCGGAGAGATCGACGGACTTGACTGCAAAAACAGACTGTATGACATTATCCGCCGTACTGTCGGTGAAATGCTTACCGATGCAGGACTGACAAGCACTGACATATCAGCACTCGGTACGGACTGCCGTATGTTCTTCGGAACGCTTTTGGCGCGGGACAGCGCATACATCGAACACAGCAGAAGCGGCGCTGACACACTTGCGATGAGCAATGAGTTTGCGGTATATGCCGCCGGACTTGCGGGAGTGTGCGGAACGGTAGATATATCCTCGGCTTCGTGTGCAGCCGGAACTACCGCAATAGGAATGGCGTTCGACTTTATCAGAAACGGTCTGTGCAGGTGCGCAGTGGCGGGCGGCGCAGAAGAGCTCACACCTATGGTCGGCTTCGGCTTCAATGCGCTCAAAGCTCTCAGCAAAGATGTGTGCAATCCTTATGATGTCAGCCGCGATGGCATAAATATCGGTGAGGGCGGCGCTTTCTTCATGCTGGAAACGCTTGAAAACGCACTTGCGAGAAATGCAAAGATATACTGCGAGGTACTCGGCTTTGCAAGCGGCAATGACGCATATCACCCCACAAGCCCCGAACCTACCGGCGAGGAAGCGTTTCATCTTATGCAGAACGCACTCGATGACGCGGGAATAACTGCCGAACGGATAGACTACATCAACGGTCACGGCACAGGAACGGTACTCAACGACTCTATGGAAACGAACGCGCTTAAAAGGCTGTATGACGGCGCGGATAGAAAGCCGTTCGTAAGCTCCACAAAGGCTCTTGTCGGACATTGCATGGGGGCGTCCGGCGCGATAGAACTTGCAAGTGTTATACGCTCGATGCAGACCGGTGAGCCTATCGTTATGCCGCACTTGAGCGAGCCGCTCAACGGGTGTGAACTGTACAATGCGCCGGAACACATTGACATAGAGTATGCCGTATCGAACAGCTTCGGCTTTGCCGGAAACAGCGCCAGCATTGTGATAAGAAGGTGGGTTGACTAATGAAAGCGTACATAGAAAGTATCGGCGTGATCTCCCGCTGCGCACAGTCTGTCTGCGAACTGACAAATGTGCAGAACGGCGGCGAATATCAGGAATCGGCGCTTCCGATAGAGTTTGACTCACAGATACCCTCCGCAAAAATGCGGCGAAACAGCAGATACAACAAAATCGCTTGTACCGCCGCAGACAATGCGTTAAGAGAAACGACAATAACCGAAACTTTCGACAGGCGCAGGATAGGCACGATCATTTCCACAGGTTACGGTCCGATCGTAAACAATACTCAGTTTGCCGAAACAGTAACAAAGGGAGTTCCCGGTCTTTGCAGTCCGTATATTTATGCCGGAGCGGTTCCTAACTCCTGCATCGGGCAGATATGTATTCTGAACGGCTTCAAGGGCGTAAGCACGGTGCTTACCGGCGGCGACCCGCTGGAATACTCATCGATGTTGCTGGCGGCAAGCAAGGCTGATTTGATAATATGCGGCTCGGTAGAGGAATACAGCGAGCCTTTATATAACGAGCTGGGAAAGCTTGACGCGCTGAACGGCTCGGAGCTGTCAGAGGGGTCGGCAGTGATGATGCTTACCCGCGAAAAAACGGAGAAAACGCTTTGCTCGGTGTCGGGATTCTCGTCTGCGTCACTCGGTAAAAGTCCGCTGCTGCATAAGATCGAAAGCGGGAATGCCGAAATAATATATGACATTCTGAAAAAGTGTGACAATGCTCCCGATGCGGTATTTAACGCTGCAAACGGAACATATTTCGATGATACGGAGATAAAAGCAATAAAGAGCATATTCCCCGACGCTCATCTTGTTTCACCGAAAAAGTGGGCGGGGGAAACTCTCGGCTGCGGGTATATGATGAATACAGTGTTTGCTGCTTCTGCGATAAGATCCGGGAAGTACAAAAAAGTGCTTGTGACGGGCGTAGATATGATCGGTAATTACTGCACAGCGATACTTGAAAGGACGTAGAATATGGGATTGCTTGAAGGTAAAAAAGTTCTTGTAACAGGAATTTCCGGCGGTATCGGGCTTGCCTGCGCGAAGCTGTTTATTGATGAGGGCGCGGAGATTCTCGGTTCTTACCGAACAATGAAGCCTAAGCTTGAACAGCTCAGCGCGAAGCTGTTCCAACTTGATACAAGCGACCGTAACAGTATCGCAAGAACGGTGAAAATAGCGATACGTGAGTTCGGCGGTATAGACGCGCTTGTGAACTGCATAGGCATCACGGCTCCCGAACCGCTGTTTGCGGCAGATCCTGCAAAATGGGAAAATGTTGTCGAGACAAATCTGTTCTCGGCAATGCGGATAACGCAGAGTTCAGTAGTTCCGCTTGCAAGAAAAGGCGGTTCGATAATAAACATAAGCTCTGTGTTCGGCATAAAAGGCGGTATCGGGCAGTCGAGCTACTGTGCTTCAAAAGGAGCTCTTGACGCTATGACGAGATCGGCTGCGATAGAGCTTGCCGCTAAGAATATTCGTGTCAATACGGTAGCACCGGGATTTATAGATACCGATATGACATCGGGTTTTGATGAAAAATTCCGTGAGGAAACTCTCGCAAAGATACCGATGAAGCGCTTCGGTAAGCCCGAGGAAGTCGCGGAGCTTGTTGCTTTTCTGATAAGCGACAGAGCAAAGTATATAACCGGACAATCGTTCGTTATTGACGGGGGACTTAGCATCTAACGAGCAGGTTTGGATGTTTAAAAGAACGGTCACACAAACAAGAATAAGCGGACTGACAGAATTATTCAGTCAATCAATAGGAATAAGCGAGCCGTGGTATAT
>CAMOKN010000084.1 GCA_946617595.1 uncultured Clostridia bacterium | reverse complement strand
GCCGTGTCGAAGACGAGGAAAGGCTCCGAAGGCTTGCTGGCGCAAGGTGAGGAGACTTGACGAAATATTCGACGCGGATGACTCGTTTTCTCTCAAATGGGTTTTTAGAGGTTCCCTTAAGTTTATCAATAATGATTATAACATACGATCACAGCTGTGTCAACTTACCGGATAGGCAGATATAGTCAAATGTTCTGATAATGGCACATTATTCTTTTATCCGCCTGAAATAACCCTTAGTCTCATCACGTACAACATCAGACAGAGCAACAAGAGCAGCTATATTCGGCAGCGCCATAAGCCCGTTGAAAATATCCGCGATACCCCAGACTGACTCGGCAGTCAGATAGGGTCCCACAAATACCGCTGCAATATAGATCCATCTGAAGATGATGGTCTTTGTTCTTGAAGCTCCTATGAGATATGACAGACAGCGCTCTGAATAATAGTTCCAGCCAAGTATCGTAGTAAACGCAAATACCGAAAGGCATACCATAAGTATCAGACTTGATACGGTTTCGGGAAGCGGAAGCCCCTTCCCGAAAGCGTCTGCTGTTATGGCAACGCCGCTGAGATCTCCGGTATGGCTGCCGGCGATCACAATAACAAGTCCGGTCATTGTGCAAACGATTATAGTGTCTATAAATGTTCCGGTCATCGAGACAAGCCCCTGACGCACCGGCTCTTTCGTTTTTGCGGCAGCAGCTGCTATCGGTGCAGAACCAAGTCCCGCTTCGTTGGAGAATATACCTCTTGCAATACCGCTTCTTGCAGAAACGATAACCACAGATATTCCTGCAAGACCTCCGGCTATCGGCCGAAGTCCGAATGCACTCTCAAAGATCTCTGCAATGGCTCCGGGGATCTCACCGATATTCATTATAAGAATGAACACACAGGTAACGATATAAAGAACGATCATTGCCGGAACGATTACCTGCGCTATACGGGAGATGCGCTTTATTCCGCCGATAAGCACAAACGCGGTGAGAACGGTTATCACGATACCGGCGATCACAGTGCAGATGCTTTTTTCGATACCGAAGATATTCACAGTATTCTGTGACTGCGGATCAAAAAATCTCTGCACAGCTGCGGTAATGCCGTTTATCTGTGTTATCGTGCCGATGCCGAGCAGTCCGGCAAATACTCCGAAGAACGCAAATATCTTCGCAAGCCATTTCCACTTTTTACCCATGCCGTTTTCTATATAATAGAACGGTCCTCCGAGGATATTTCCTTCTCTGTCGGTGACACGGTACTTTATTGAAAGCACACCCTCGGCATATTTTGTTGCCATTCCGAAAAGTGCGGCTATTTCCATCCAGAAAAGAGCGCCGGCTCCGCCTGCTGCTACTGCAGTGGCAACTCCGACTATATTGCCGGTGCCTACAGTTGCAGACAGTGCGGTACACAATGCTCCGAAGCTCGAAACATCACCGTGCCCGCCTTCCTCTTCCTTCATCATATATTTAAGTGCAGTCCCGAGCTTTCTGAACTGGAGAAACCCCGTTTTTATCGTCAGAGTGATCCCGCACGCCATTATAAGCACTATCAGCGGGACTCCCCACACCAGCTCATCTATCTTCGAGATAATCGCATCGACATTTTCCATTATCCGCTTCCTTTCTCATTGCCTGTACAATACAATATATAATAATACAGGAAAATTATTACTGTGTCAAGCTTTTCAGATCATCGTACCAATATTGATCTCACGCTGTTTTTTCGGCATTTCACGACATTTCAATGAAAATTTTTCTGAAATACTAAAGTTTTGATAACGAGTGACGATATTATAATTGAGGCATAAGGGAATTGTGCCTTATCGACGTTCTGAATGCGGGGCAGACGCACGACGGCGCGATCAGAATTATTCAAGGAGGAACAGGCGTATGAAAATATTATTTTCACGCCGCACCTCGGAAAGAAAGGAATGATAGTATATGAGCGGTATCAATTCGATCTATGACAGCTACTCAAATGCTCCGGTCAATTCCAGGTCTGCGTCCAAGGTAAAGGAGAACAAGACTGAAGACGCCGAGAAGAAGACCGCTGAAGCAGCCTCCGAAAAGACTGCAAAGCGCACAGACTCCTTCGAGCGCACCGAAAAGTCCTCCGCCAATACCTATACAAAGGGCATAAAGACAGAGTACACAGGAAAATCCGCACTCAACATCAAGAACGAGGCTATGAAGGATATGGTCGCTAAGCTTATAAGCGGTCAGGCAAATGCTGCCTCCGGCAAGGGCGATCAGGGACTTACACTTGAGTCTATCATGAAGAGCTACGATCTTGATTACATCGAGAGCGACGGTTCCGAGGACTTCTGGGGTGCGGAAAAGACAGCAAATCGTATCCTCGATTTCGCAAAGAACCTTGCGGGAAGTGACGAAAAGGCATTCCAGAAAGTAAAGGACGCCTTTGAAAAGGGCTTCGGCGAGTGTGAGAAGATCTGGGGCGGAGAACTCCCGGGCGTATGCTATGACACACTCGACCTTGTACGTAAGGGCTTCGACGATTGGGAGAAAGAGTTCAATGCTCAGGCTGACGCTGCTGCGACAGCTGCCGTAAACTGATAAGCAAAGATCAGTCTTAAATGACCCAACCGGCAAGCAGTGAATGACATCATTTTATTTCTGCCGTCTGACGGCAAAATGCTCACCACGGAGCAGACAGCACAGTGTGAACTCATACCTGCGGGTATTCTGCCGTTTTCCGACCTGTCGTGTGCTCCGATCTATCGAAGGGAAGTGATATTATGAGCGATATGAGCTTATTTTTCTCATCAATGAGCGGTGTTCTTAACCAGTGGAGCGATTTCAAGGTAAGTAAGAATCTTTACAAATCATACTTCGATATGCAGAAGACAAGTGCCAAAGAGGCAGCTTCAGAAGCAGCAAGCAAGTATGAAAATAAAGAAACTTCAAAGAAGACTTCCTCCGCTTATTCCGCGGCATCAAATGACAAGCTCAAAACATACGCAAATAATGTAAGTTCCGCAGTATCGAACCTTGAAAGTTCATTCAAAACAGACGAAACAACAGGCGAGATAGACCGTGACAAGGCTTATGAGGCTGCAAGCAAATTTGTTGACAGCTACAATGAGCTTTATTCTTCAACAAGAAGCTCCGGAAACTCCACAGTCTCCAACAAGTCACAGTTTATTGCGAATATGACAAATGCGTACAGCAGAAAGCTCAGCAATGTCGGTATCACAGTAGGAAGCGACGGAAAGCTTTCTATCGATAAGGACACGTTCAATAACGCAAGCGAAGATGATCTTGACCAGGTTTTCGGCAAGAAGGATTCGTATGCAAGCTTTATGTCCACACAGGCAAACGCAGTATCTGCCTATGCTCAGACATCGGCTTATCTTGATGCAAACAGCACCTATACAAAATCAGGTACCGTTGCAAGCTCAAATGCCTCGGCACTCAGCGGAGTGCTTTACAATCAGTTATTCTGATAAAATATAAAAATGATGTCATAAAAAAGCCGACCCCTTCATAACAGAAGAGGTCGGTATTTTTTAAGCTCACTTTATTGTATTCTTAAGGGCGCTGCGAGCTTTTTTGACATCTATGATGTCGTTTGAGAGCAGTTCTTCGACTTTGGTGAGCATATTGTCCACATACTTGTTTGTCATATCACGCAGCTCCTTAGTCTGAGCCTGAGCTGCCGCATTGATCTCGTTTGCTTTCTGAGTAGCCTGACGCACTACCTCCTGCTGTGAAACGAGAGCGGCTGCACGCTGCTCTGCACGCGCAACTATTGAAGCTGCTTCATTTTTTGCGTCATTAAGGATCATTTTGCGGTCATTTACAAGATCGTGCGCCTGCTTTATCTCGCGCGGCATATTAAGACGTATCTCATCTATCAGTTCGCGCATCTTCTCAACGTCTATCAGCGACTTCTTGTTTGAAAAAGGCACATTCACTGCCTTGTCCAGCATATCATCCATCATTTCAAGGATCTCATCGATACTCATACTTATTTGTCCTCCTTTTTGCCTGTTATATCAAGTCTTTTTACTATATCGCCTTTTATGGATTCAGGTACGAACGGCGAGATATCTCCTCCGAAGGCAGCTATCTGTCTTACCATGCTTGACGAAAGATATGTGCTCTGACTGTCAGCACAGAGAAATACCGTTTCTGCACCGGGACACAGGTGCTTGTTCACATGAGCCATCTGAAATTCTGTCTCAAAATCTGACATAGCACGAAGTCCCTTGACGATTATATCACATTCATGTTCACGGAAATAATCCACGATCAGTCCTGAGCAGCTGTCGATCTGAACATTCGGGATATCATAGCACACTTTTCTAAGAAATGCGGCGCGTTCTTCAACCGAAAAGCTTGAAGTCTTGTTCGGATTTATCGAGATCAGCACGATCACCTTGTCGAACAGCAGCGATGCTCGCTTTATTATTTCAAGATGTCCGTTTGTTACCGGATCAAAGCTTCCGGGATATATGGCTTTTTTCATACACTCTCCTCTTCCTCGTCCTCTGCGGCATACTCTTTTCTTCTGTAAACCGTAAGGGAGATCTTTCCGTATTTATGAGTCTTTGATATTGCAAATCCGTTCTCTTCTTCCGGCAGACGGCACTCTGTCTCATGTTCGCATATTATGATCCCGTCACTGCTCATTATTTCTGTAAGTGCAGGCAGAGAACGCTGTATGAGCTTCTTGCCGTACGGCGGGTCAAGCAGCGCTATATCAATTTTTTCCTTGGCGCTTCTCAGGAATGCGGAATTCGGCATATTCACGATCACCGCATTCTCTTCAAGCTTAGTGTGCGCAAGGTTTTCTTTTATTACCGAAACAGCGACCGGACTGCTGTCAACGAAATATACTTTTCTTGCGCCGCGGCTCAGCGCTTCGATACCGAGCTGTCCCGACCCTGAGAACAGATCCAGCACCACCGCGTCTTCAACATCAAACTGTACTATGCTGAACATAGCCTCTTTTACCATATCGGCAGTGGGTCTGATAAGCTCTGTGCCTTCGAGGGATTTAAGCTTCATTCCCCTTGCCTTTCCTGTAATAACTCTCATAACATTCTCCAGAACTGACTATTAAAAGGTATTCTGTACAAACACATACAGTTCTTCGGCAGTCTCACGGCTGATCTTTGCGGTTTCCATAAGCTCATCGACCGTCGCAGCCTTTATCCCCTGTTTTGTCTTGTACTGTTTTAACAGTGTGAGCGCTTTTTTCTCGCCTATTCCTTTTACTTTGGTGAGATCAAGCTCATACTGTGTCATCTTATGTTTTTTTCTCTGATAATTTATAGAATATCTGTGGACCTCGTCCTGTATCTCGGTCAGCATTCTGAACAGGTTCTTATTTGAATTTACCTGTATCTCGCCGCCGTCCTTAGCAATTGCGCGTGTGCGGTGCTTGTCGTCCTTTACAAGTCCGAACAGCGGGACATCTATATTCATTTCCTCAAACACTTCCCTGACTGCGGCAACGTGACCCTTTCCTCCGTCGAGAAGGATAAGATCCGGCAGTTCAGAAAAACTCTCATCGCCGTCGAGATAGTGAGTGAAGCGTCTGCGCAGGACTTCCTGCATACATGCATAGTCGTCTATTCCCGCGACTTCTTTTATATTGAATCTGCGGTAGCCCGCCTTATACGGTCTGCCGTTCTTATATGTTATCATTCCGGCAACTCTCGTCTGTTCTCCCATATTTGAGATATCATAGCTCTCGATCAGGACGGGTATTTTAGACAGCCCGAGAAGCTTCTGAAGATCCTGCAGTGCGGTTATCTCGCGGCTTGTCCTGCCTACACGCAGAGCAAGATATTCGTCCGCGTTGCTCTTTGCGAGAGTTGTAAGAACAAGGTTCTCCCCCCTTTTCGGGACTGTGATCTCAACCTTGTGACCGGATATTCCCCTGAAATACTCAGAAAGCAGCTCATTATCCTCGGTATCGTCATCTATGAGTATAAGCTTTGGTATTTCCCTGCCGTTCTCATAGTACCGCATGAGGAACTCACTTCTCATAAAGGCGCCCTCATATTCATCACCGATAAAGTAATTCTCTTTGTCTATAAGCTGTCCGCTGCGGTATTTCACAACCGCAGCCGCCGTAAGTCCGGTATTATGCGACAATGCGAACACATCGCAGCTTATGTCACGTCCCGAACGTATCGACTGCACCTTTGCGGCACGCTCTATCGCGGCGATACGGTCACGGAGCTTTGCTGCCTTCTCAAACTCAAGAGCTTCCGCCGCTTCGTTCATTTCCTCAGTCAGCCGCTCTACGCTCTGCTTGCTGCCGTTCTTTATGAAATCGACAGCCTGCGCTATTATTGAGGAATACTCCTCCTTACCGATACAGCCGCGACAGACTCCCATACAGCGCTTGATGTGGTAATTGAGACAAGGGCGCTCTTTGCCGAAATCCCTCGGGAACTCCTTATTGCAGGTCGGCAGCATGAAGATCCTGTTACACTCTTCGATCGTCTGCTTTACGGTGAATGCGCTCATATAGGGACCGATATAGGCCGATGAAGGATCGTCATTGCGGAAAGCGTGGCGTATCTTCGGATAATCACCGCCTGTGACGCGGAAATAGCTGAATCCCTTGTCATCTTTCAACAGTATATTATATTTCGGCGAATAGAGCTTAATAAGGCTTGCTTCAAGCACAAGCGCATCAAGCTCGGTATCGGTGACTATGAAATCGAAGTCATTTATCTGCGATACGAGCTTGTAGGTCTTGGCATTATGGGCTTCGACCGCGTGAAAGTACGAAGTTACACGGTTTTTGAGCAGCTTCGCCTTTCCGATATATATGATCTTGCCGGTCCTGTCCTTCATCTGATAGACACCCGGACGCATCGGCAGCTTGTTTGATTTTTCCCTTAGATAATCGAGTCTTTCAAACATTTACATCACCACACTGACCGGCTCTGCGCATATCCGCCCGTCACAAATAAACATACTAATATATAATACCACAAAACGCGCAAATTGTCAAATAAAATAATATGGCAGCCCGGAAAAACGGCAAACACAATGTGATGCACTTTAGTGGTTCCCTTTAGGCAATACCGCACAAAGCACGGCTAACACCTTTGCACGTGACTTGCTTGCATCTTTTCCGTCATCTTGCACAGAAATTCCTTGACTTGCGCCAGCAAGTCTGCGTCATTTCTGTACAATCTGACGAAAACTCTGACGGCGCAATTCACGTACAATCTTTGTGCGGTATAGCCTTTATTTTATGACACCGGCGCTTCCGACAGAGCAGATGACTATTCCCGCCGTGATAAGCACCATTCCGATTATCTGCCGCAGTGTAAGGCTCTCTTTCAGGAAAATACGGCTGAGTACCGCCACAAAAATATATCCCGAAGCCTCCAGCACCGGCGACAGGGACAGCGGAACGACCTTCAGTCCGTACATGGTTATGAGTGTGCAGCCGAAGAACATTATATACGCAACTATCACCAGAGGATTCAGATACTCCTTTATGCGTGAATCGTATGTGCGCTGAGCGCTTTTTTTCAGCATTATCTGTGAAACGGAAGCAATGAATGCTCCGATGACGATTATTATGGAAAAAATCACCTGTTCACTCATCATGCTTTTCCTCGCTGTTCTTGCTGCCTCCGGTCACCATGAGGACTATTCCGGCAAGTATGACCAGTGCCCCTATTATCTGGAGCGGGGATATCGACTCACCGAAAATTACGACTCCCCAGATCATTCCCCAGATCACAGTGACTGCTTTTGAGGCGTATGCGGTGTTGAGCGGTATCTTTTTAAGTATCTGCTGCCAGAGCAAAGCATAGACCGCAAGTGATATCAGCACAAGCCCGTACATAACTATCCAGTCAAATGACAGAAAATCCTTTGAAGCCGCTGTTTTTGAACATATCCCACCCAGAGAATATATGAATATTATCAGGTGCAGCAGGATATATGGTACTATCTTTAAGATATTTTTACTGATCTTCATTTTTTCACCCCGAAGTATGGTATTCCCTAAGCATAGAGACGCGATAGCCTTAATCACTATTATATACTTTCAGAATAGATTTGTCAACATCAGTCATAGTAAAGGGTACCTCTAAAAACCGCTTTGAAAAGAGAAAATGAGATAGCCGCGTCGAATACAAGGAAAGCCGACGAAGCCGGGCTGATCTGTCGGTCAGCCCCTCTGTCTCGCAAGCTCGACACCT
>CAMOKN010000083.1 GCA_946617595.1 uncultured Clostridia bacterium | reverse complement strand
GCAGCCGTGTCGAAGACGAGGAAAGGCTCCGAAGGCTTGCTGGCGCAAGGTGAGGAGACTTGACGAAATATTCGACGCGGATGACTCGTTTTCTCTCAAATGGGTTTTTAGAGGTTCCCTATAATCAGAGTTCGTACTCATCATCAGATCCGAGGATTATTCCTGCCAGCACCGATGAAAGATCAAAGTCAGGCATTTCTCTTACTGAGCGGAACTTAACAAAATTCTTTTCGTAAGAATCGAAGATATCGTCCAGTCCCCTCAGTTCAAACAAGTCGCTGTCTTCCATAGAGATACGTCTGTTTACTTTCTTGATGCGCTTGACATAATTGGACAATGCTGCGGGAACAGATGACCTGAAAACGATAGAATCTTCCGAAATATAAAACTTTGCGTATCCGCCAAGACTTTCCATAGAACATCTGAGAAGACGCAGATCACGGCTCAGATCATTCTCATCAAATTCTGCCGTAAGCTTGTGTCTTGCATTCATATACAGTGAACCGTCAGCATCGCTGCGGACACTGAGCGTTACACTTTCTCCCGTCTGCAATATCTTGTAAAATATCTTTACAACAATATAGATGCATGATTCAAGAACACTGTAGTTTATTCTTGCCACAGGAGCGTTTATTTTTGTTTCGAGCAGAACTTCTTTTTTGCGGACTGCATTATACATTCTGATGTGAGAAAAAGTCGAATCAAGAAATTTCTCAATAGGAACATATTCACACATATGGCTTTTATCAAATGCAGAAAGTATGTTTCTCGCAAATGTATATATCCGTTCGGCAGAAGCAGCCTTTTCTTCAAGAAAAGTTTCGTACTCTTCGTCCGGAAAATCGCCTGAATGAGTACCTATGAACTCCCTCAGATCCAGAAACGCTGACATTGAATCTACTTTTATGGTATGTACGTAGGAGTATATTTCCGAAAAAGCGTTTTTCAGGAAGAAATCTTCCGGATAGATACGGCACAGATAATATTTATCAGAAATAGGTGTGAACACAGCACAGTATTTTATCCCGTTCTTGGTGAAACAATGCCTGAACGTGCGGAATAAAGCAGTCCCGACAGCTTTTGCGGCAAGAACGCTTTTTAATGTTATGATCTTTTTGAAAAGATCGGGACAGTCGCTCCACGCAAGAGTGAAATCAGGATTAAGAATACCCGTGAACCCGATCCTCCCGTATTTTACACCGTCACATACATTCATTCTTTGATAAGCCTGGTCTTGTTTCCGTTTTCATCGACTATATACGTATTTGAAAATGTCGCCATATATCCGTTACGCATATAGCAGCGGTATTCATTGCGCAGCTCAGTCTGTTCAGCCTTTTCAGATTCGGTGAGCCCTTCTTCTCTTGATTTTCTGGCAAGGAAATTTATGCGTTCGATCTTTTTTCTTTCCATACTATCAGACTTCCCCGCTTTGCACAGTCTGCGCCCTCTCTTTTGCAGCATTGAAATACAGTTCCGTAAGGCAGGCAAAAAGCGCCTGCTTGTCCTCAGGACTCATTTCTCCGCTCTCAAAGATCTGCTTTCCCTTTTCGAGATAGTCAGCAGCCTCTCTTATAGAAACAGAGCTTGAATTTGAATTGAAAACAAATCTCTCCTTGCTGTCAAGGATAAGACTTTTTGAATCATCTGTAATAAATTCGGGTGTAGTCTGAAGCTGCCTGCAAATTTTTTCAAGGACCTCTTTTTTCGGCTTTCTGGATCCGTTGAGATAATTTGCGAGTCCGCGGTATGTAATGCCCACACTTTCAGCGAACTCGGTCTTGCTCATATTCTTTCTTCCGAT
Source organism: uncultured Clostridia bacterium (assembly GCA_946617595.1). GTDB lineage: Bacteria > Bacillota > Clostridia > Oscillospirales > Ruminococcaceae > Ruminiclostridium_E. The sequence continues at coordinate 1,848 of CAMOKN010000083.1, read as the reverse complement.
AAGTATTTCAAGTTTTTCTCCTAAAAGCATTGCAAACCCCTTCCAGACGCATTTCCGACAAAATATGAACAGAAAGACAGCTCTGCCGGTTCTGTTCATACAGATATTATATATCGGAACATTCGTTTTGTCAATAAGCTATGAACATTTTTTTACAAATCCCACAATTTTTAACATCATTTTTTTATTATTATGGAATCGAAGTAATATTTTGTTATAATATCCGAAAAATATTCACTATATGCAGAATAATATTCATTTGTATGCATATTATTACTTGACATTATGAATATTTTGTGTATAATAAAATATATCACATTTATATATTGTAAAGGAGAAACATAAAATGGCTAACGACATCAAAAAAATAGTTCTTGCATATTCCGGAGGACTTGACACATCTATCATCATTCCGTGGCTGCATGAAAATTATCCCGGTTGTGAGGTTATCTGCGTTGCAGGAAACGTAGGTCAGGATTCTGAGATCGTAGGTCTTGAAGAAAGAGCAAAAAAGACCGGTGCGTCTAAGCTTTATATAGAGGACATACAGGACGAATTTGTGAACGACTTCATTTTCCCGACTCTCAAGGCAGGCGCTAAATATGAAGGTTATCTTCTCGGTACATCATTCGCCCGTCCTCCCATTGCAAAAAGACTTGTTGAGATCGCAAAAAAAGAAGGCGCAGATGCTATCTGCCACGGCTGCACCGGTAAAGGAAACGATCAGGTGCGTTTCGAGCTTACCATAAAAGCTCTTGCTCCTAACCTCAAAATAATTGCTCCCTGGAGAATATGGAATATAAAATCCAGAGATCAGGAGATCGACTATGCCGAGGCTCACAATGTTCCGATAAAGATCACAAGAGAAACAAACTATTCAAAGGATATGAACCTCTGGCACCTCTCTCACGAAGGTCTTGACCTCGAAGATCCGGCTAATGAACCGCAGTATAACAAGCCCGGATTCCTCGAACTCGGAGTATCTCCCGAACAGGCTCCGGACAAGCCCACTTATGTTACTATCTCGTTTGAGAAAGGAATACCGGTTGCGCTTGACGGCGAGAAAATGGACGGTGTAAAGCTTATCAAGAAGCTCAACAAGCTCGGCGGAGAGAACGGTATAGGTATTTTCGATGTTGTTGAGAACAGACTTGTCGGAATGAAATCAAGAGGCGTTTACGAAACTCCCGGCGGCACGATCCTCTATCACGCGCATGAAGTTCTTGAAACTATCTGCCTCGATAAAGAAACTCAGCACTATAAAGCAGGACTTGCTCAGAAGTATGCCGATCTTGTTTACAACGGACAGTGGTTCACTCCCCTCAGAGAAGCAATGGACGCTTTCGTTGACAAGACCCAGGAGACCTGCACAGGCGATGTGAAGCTCAAGCTCTATAAGGGCAACATCATAAATGCAGGCGTTACATCTCCCTATACACTGTACAGCGAGGACTTCGCATCATTCGGCGAAGATGACGTTTACGACCAGAAGGACAGCGCAGGATTCATCAACCTCTTCGGTCTGCCGATCAAAGTCAAGGCTCTGCTCGACGAAAAAAGGAACAAGTAAGCGTTTGCATCTGCTGCAAAATATGAACACTACGATATATGCGGCGTAAAAACCGCATATATCGGTATTTTCATTTAATATGCCATACCGGGAGGGACGGTAATGATACGCGATGCCATACCGGGAGGGACGGTAATGATACGCGAAATAAAAAATTCAGATTTCGACGGACTTATGAACCTGTATAAGCAGCTGCACAACAATCCTTTCCCGGAGAAAAATGAACACGTTATGAAATTATGGGAACGGATACTGAATGACAGCGATCATCATATAAT
>CAMOKN010000082.1 GCA_946617595.1 uncultured Clostridia bacterium | reverse complement strand
GCCTGCTGGATAAGCATATCGTTCTTCATGTTGCGGTGCAGGTACTTGCGGCGGAATTCTTCATTTCCGTTTTCAAGACCTATATCTATCATATAGCAGCCGCCCTCTTTGAGCATACGCACCATATCCTCATCGAGAACATCGAAACGCAGGTTGCAGTTGAACGGAAGGTTTATGCGCTCGATGTACATAGGCATGAACTCATAGAACCATTCCTTGTACATATTGAATATAGCGTCACGGAATTCTATGAACTTTATGAACGGGTATTTCTTTATGAGCAGTTCAAGAAGCTCGATAGCTTTTTCCGGGCTGCGGAAGCGGCAGTATTTCTTCTTGTTCGGGTAGATATTGCGGAACTGTGAGTTTCCGCAGTAGGTGCAGCTGAAAAGACAGCCGCGCGAGAGCATCACCATTGCGGTGAAGTTCTTTGAGCGGTCGAGGTTCGGATAATCGAACAGGTCGAAGTCCGGGAAGGGCAGCTCGTCGAGATCTTCGATCAGCGGGCGCACCGGATTTTTCTTGTATGTGCCGTCCGGCATATTGTAGTGCAGGCTGAGAATGTCTGTTCTCATTTCTCCGTCGCGCATACTGTCCATAAGTTCGAGTATCGGGTATTCTCCCTCGCCCTCGCATACGATATCAACGCCCCTTATCTTCGCGCACTCGTCCGGAACGAGTATTGCGTGATAACCGCCTATCAGTACCGGGATATCGGGCATATTGTCGTCCAGCCAGCCGCACATTTCGGTAATGAACGGTATAGCCGTCGTTCTTGCGGTAAATCCGATAAGATCGGGCTCAAAGCTTTTTACTTTATTGAGGAATTCCTGCTTTTCGGGCATATATAGCTCGTGATAGAGCTTTACATCGTGTCCGCCGCCCTTTACGACAGCAGATATAGAAGCAAGCCCCTCGCTGTAGTTTCCGAGCTTGTTCTTGCTGTACTTGTCCTCTTCGAGAAAATCAGGGTATATAAGAAGTAATCTTTTCTGTTCCGCCATTTTATATCTCCGTTCTATCTTTATAACATCTCTTCTGCCCGCCGGGCATAGATACATATAATATATTGTACCTCAAATTCCACAATATGTCAATAGATTGTGAGCAATTTTCAAAAAAGTTGGTTTATTAAGCATTATATTGCAAGATAAAAATGCGGCTGAACAAGTCCGCACCCGTTTTTTCCGTCATTCCGGAAAGAATTTGCGTACGCACCGAAAATAATGCCCCATGCTTGTCATAACAAGTACATCTCCCGAATATATTTCTTTTGACAGGGCAGGCTCACAAAAACGGATCTCTGAAAGCCGGTCTGAGTTGAAACACGGTTTTCGGAGATAACCGGAATTTCAAGGCTGTGATGTTTTGCTTATTATTATACGGAGGTAAATCTATGGAACTTAAACTTGATAAAGAACCGGTATTGCTCACCGAGACGGTCTATGACGGTCAGACAGAGCAGAGTATCGAGCTTGAATATGTTCTGCCCGACTATTATCCCGATGTATTCAAGCTGCTGAAATGCACACTTACTCCGAGAGTCGTGTCGTACAGCGTATCGGACAACAAGCTGTATATAGACGGGGTGGTCTATATCAAGGTGATGTATCTCGGCGAGGAAAACGGTACTGTGAATGTGGTGGATCAGCGTTCGACCTACTCAAAGACCGTTGAGCTTACAAAGGCGGTAAGATCGCCGGAAGTGAGCATATTCCCGACAGTAGAATACTGCACCGCAAGAGCAGTGAGCGGCAGAAAGATCGACATAAGAGGAGCCGTCAGCCTTAAAATAAAGGTATGCGGAGTATATGAGAGCGAGCTTCTCTGCGGAGCTGAGGGAATGGGCGCGGAGGTAAGCACTGAAAGCATATCCGTATGTGACGAGCGGCTTTACGGAGGCTCGCAGTACATAGTCCGTGAGGATATCGAGACAGGCGCGGGCGGAGGGATCGCCGCGGTACTCTCGTCTGAGTGCATCGCCGCTGTCACCGACACGAAGGTCATTTCTGATAAGGTAGTCGTAAAGGGCGAAGCGAAGGTCAGGGCGCTGTATCTTATAAATAACGGTTCCGGAGACTGCAAGGCGGAGGTAATGGAAGCTTCTGTGCCTCTGAGCAGGATAATAGACCTTGACGGAGTTACAGATGCACACAGCACGTTCGCTGAGCTTGGGATAATGGACTTCTCGCTTGAAATAAAGCCTGACGACAGCGGAGAGAACAGGGTATTCGGCTGCGATATGACGGTTGACTGCAAGGTGAGTGCGTACAAAGAATCCGCGATAGATCTTGTGAACGATCTTTATTCCACACAGTACGAGTCCTCATTTACCGTCACTCCGGTCAGGACTGAGGGAATGCCGAGACTTGTTTCGGTCCAGCACCCGGTAAAGACCGTAGTTGAATATGCAGACGGCAGTATAGGTGAGATATACGATGCAGGCTGTGAGATCACGGGTATAAGCTCTGTTCCTGCCGAAAACGGAAAAACAAAGCTCGATCTGCGCCTTAAATACCAGATCATAGGAAGATCGTCGGACGGAACTCCAATAGTTGTCGAAAAGACCGAGAACATTGATGTGGAAACCGATATCCTTTCTGACGAGTGCTTCGGTCCGATACCTTCGGCATACGCGGCGGGTGTAAGCTTCGGCATCACCGGAGACAGCACTGCCGAGATACGCGCGCAGCTGAACATAAGCGGTCTTGTGAGCCGTGTCAGCCTGATAAATGCCGTAAGCGAGATCACGATAAATGAGGAGCAGCCCAAACAGCGCAACAGCGAATATGCGCTCAGGCTTTATTTTGCGGACGAGGGCGAGAAGGTATGGGATATCTCGAAGCGGTACAATACCTCGGCTGCCGCGATAATAAATGAGAACGAGCTTGAAAGCGGATCATCAACGGTATCGGGAATGATCCTTATTCCGATAGTGTAATAATGGGAACCTCTAAAAACCCATTTGAGAGAAAACGAGTCATCCGCGTCGAATACTTCGTCAAGTCTCCTCACCTTGCGCCAGCAAGCCTTCGGAGCCTTTCCTCGTCTTCGACACGGCTGCCACATTTTC
>CAMOKN010000081.1 GCA_946617595.1 uncultured Clostridia bacterium | reverse complement strand
CCCCCAGCGGGGGAGACACCCTCTGTCTCGCAAGCTCGACACCTCCCCGCTGCCGGGGAGACCACGCAAGGTGAGGAGACTTGACGAAATATTCGACGCGGATGACTCGTTTTCTCTCAAATGGGTTTTTAGAGGTTCCCTCAATAATGCACTTTCTTCTTGCTTATAAGAAGGTTTATCACCGTGATAGTGAGAACTATCGCGAAAAGTATAAGTGCCGCCGCGGAAGCATAAGACGGATAGCCACCGCTGTCGCCGTACAGCATATCATACACATATCCGACGATCGTGTTCATTCCGGCAGCATTCAGGTCTGTACCGAACAGTGCGACTGCGTCGCTGTAGGCTTTGAAAGCTCCGATAAATCCGGTTATAACGAGATAGAATATCATCGGCGATATCATCGGAAGCGTTATCTTCGTGAACATTCTGAACCTTGATGTCCCGTCAATACGGGCAGCTTTGTAGTACGTATCATTCACTGACGCAAGCGCGCTGGTAAGAATAAGTATCTTGAACGGCAGCACCACCCATATTGTATAGAAGCACAGCACAAACATCTTAGCCCAGTACGGACCGTCTATGAAATCCACCGATTGTCCGCCGAAAATATTTATCAGTGCATTCACAAGTCCGTCGGAATACGCTGTCTTCTTGAACAGTATCATGAATACAAGTCCCACCGCAAGCGTATTTGTTACATACGGCAGAAAATAAACCGTCTGAAACAGATTTCTGAGCTTTTTTATAGAGCTGAGTCCCAGCGATATCAGAAGCGCCGTTATCGTAGAGACAGGAACTGTTATAATTACCAGCAAAAACGTATTTTTCAGCGCCTGTAAAAAGTACGGATCGTGCAGCACATACGAGTAGTTGTATATTCCCACATCATAGTATGACTGCGATGCAGAATTATAACCCTCCTCAAACGAGTATATCAGTACATCAACAAGCGGATATACCATGAAAACTCCGAGAAAAGCTATAGCAGGCAGCAGATACAGCCAGCTTTTAAGATTATTTTTTTTCATTCGTCTCTGCCGCCTCCCTTAAAGAGCTTTGAAATGTATTCTTTCTTCGGTTTCTTTGTCAAAAAGGAATATCTTGTTTGGCTTTATTGAAAATCTTACTTCCTTTGCGCCGGCATCAACATCTATATCCGAGTCGATTATGGATCGTATCGTGTCTCCTATACCCGCATAGTGCGAAGAAATGATGCTCTTGTCACGACCCATTACCTCAACGCTGCGCAGCTTGCATCTGAGTCCGCCGTTCTCATCCGGAATGAATCCCTCCGGTCTGATGCCGATATACACATTGCGGTTTTCCATAGGCTCGATCGCCAGCACCTCATCGTCACCTATAAATATCTTACCGCCCTTGATGCCCCCGACAAAAACATTTATCGCAGGCGTACCGAGGAATTTTGCCACAAACAGATTCTTCGGATCGTCATACACATTCTGCGGCTTGTCTATCTGCTGTATCTTCCCGTCCTTCATAACGACGATCAAATCCGAGATACTCATTGCCTCTTCCTGATCGTGGGTAACAAAGATCGTAGTAACACCGGTCTCCCGCTGTATGCGTCTGATCTCCTCACGTGTCTGCAAACGCAGCCTCGCATCGAGGTTGGACAGCGGCTCGTCGAGCAGAAGCACTCTCGGCACCTTTACAAGTGCTCTTGCAATTGCAACTCTCTGCTGCTGACCGCCGGAAAGCTCACTGGGCTTGCGCTCCAGAAGTCCGTCTATCTGTACAAGCTTCGCTGCCTCATAAGCTTTGTCACGCATTTCCGTCTTCGTCATCTTCTTATCGCCTTTGAGATTTTCCAGCGGAAATGTTATATTTTTCAGTACGGTGAGATGAGGATAAAGCGCATAGTTCTGGAATACAAGCCCTACTCCCCTGTTCTCCGGCGGAAGGTCGGTAACGTCCTCCTCATCGAAGAATATCTTACCCTCAGAGGGAGTTTCAAGTCCTGATATCAGATTAAGGCAGGTGCTTTTGCCGCAGCCGGAAGGACCGAGCAGTCCGATAAGCTGACCGCTTGGTATCTCGAAATTGAAATTATCGACCGCAACCACATCTGCGCCTTTTTTATTGCGATTGGGGAATTTTTTTGTAAGTTCTTTAAGAATTATTTTCATTGTCGTTCCTCTTATAAGATGTGTCGGTTCTGACAAAATAGTGCCGCGCGAGCGATTTTGAAAGTCCGTCAAGTCCGGGGTACAGTATTCGTTCGCTTATATTGAACTGATCCAGCAGATCCCTGACCTGCCAGCGGATATCCTTTTTAATTATGTATCTCATCGTGTGCTCGGTATGATTTTCGAGAAAATCCTCAATATCCTCAATGCCGGAGGGGATTATCGAGAAAAATGAATACTGGTTGATGATACGCTGATCCACTGACGGAGGTTCGATATTAACGAATGCCTCAGCTCCCATATCTATATCGTACTGTTCTATGCTGTCAACTATAGATGTGAGCGCATCTACAGAGAACACGAAAGTCCTGTCCCGTTTAAGAGCCTCCCGATATCGCCGCGGCAGGTTTTTGTTTGCACTCTGCATATCAAAGCGCCACACAACGCAGTCACGCTTGTCGAGCTTGTCGAAATTATTCTCGGTGCAGGCAAAATGCAGCGCGATCAGCGGAGAATACGTCCAGTCGAGCAGCCTTGTAGGAAGTCCGTGATGCTGTCCTATCATCATCTGTTTCCATATAGAAGAGCTGAGTGTCGGATCCTCTATACAGGCGTATTTATTGAAATTGCGCAGTATGCTTGATTCAAGCTGTCTGTGCAGCTCTTTACAGTTGAGCCGTAAGCTTGTAGTAAGCTTGTACGAAGCATCGGGCATTCCCCTGTAGAAATAGGGACTTCGCACGCGGTTGATATCGGGATTGAATTTCTGCTCCGATATGAGCTTCATCACCCCGTCTATACTGTCTATTACAACTGTTTCGATCAAAAAGATCACCTGCCGTTCTGATATGTACTATAGGCTATACCTCACAAAGAGCGTGCAGTGATTGCGAAGTCAGATTTTTCGTCAGATTGTACAGAAATGACGCAGGCTTGCTGGCGCAAGTCAAGGAATTTCTGTGCAAGATGACGGAACAATCTGCAAGCAAGCGCTG
>CAMOKN010000080.1 GCA_946617595.1 uncultured Clostridia bacterium | reverse complement strand
TTGGATAACTCGTGCGCTCGGTATGGCGGCAGTTGTCGCGCTGATAGTCGGGGCGGTTGTTTTTCTGGTGCAGAACTGGGATAAGATAGCGGTGAGCGGTAATGAACGACCGGGAACTTTGACTTCTGCAACTGAACCTGCGGAAAGTAATGAAAGTATAGTAACTTTACCGCCGCCGCCTGACTATGACAGCATGAGTAAGGAGGAAAAGTTTGCCGCCCAGCTTCTGAACGGCTTACGCTGGAGAATGAATTCAGCAGAAATTCAGCTTGCGGCATCGGAATACTGGGGCAGGACGGAACCTTCCCGCATACATCGTGAAGATTCTGACGTCTTGCAGGAATACTACAATGTCATTAGTTATGACGATGTGGAATTTTACGGCGGAAAAGCGAACATCGCTCTTGTTGTGTTTGATAATGCAGGGCTTAAATCAATTGAATATCAGGTGAGGTATGATGTAAGCGATGAGGGCGCAAAGAGTGCAGATGAGATGTATGAGCGTATCAGAGCTGATTTTATAAATGTACTCGGCGAACCGGATTATCCTGATCTGAATGGGTGGGATTTTGCCGAAAGCAAGCTGCATTTTGATGTGTATAAACCTGATAACTGGATAGTTGAAGTCCGGCTCGATGATACTTCCGATCTGTATGGGGAGATAACAGATACATCTATGCCGGATCCTTACGACGATGAATATGTAAGACATATTGATTTTAAGGCGCAATGGGAAAGCCGTTTTTACACATTCGAGCCGATGATCCCACAGGGAAAGCGGGAGAAATACTATGAATTGATGCAGGATCCGTCCGTTGAGACTCCATACACGATAACCGACAACTGGAATATACTGAGCTGTGTACGCAGGCTTGAACTGGACTGGAATGATACAAAGGAGATCCTGAGAAGCAGTCAGGTGCTTTCCGATGAGGATATACAGGTCATTGATGATGCTATGCTTCTCAGTGACGGATCGGCAGTTTCGGCTCTCATTGAACACTATCGCTCGCCTTATGCAGTCGTTGGTGATTTTAACGGCAACGGATATAGAGTATTCTCGCCTATGTGGCTATATTATCACACGATAGGTGATTATAAGGCTATGTGTGTTCCGTCTAAGTCAGTGGAGGAGATGATACCGCTCTATGCCTCAAAACTTGGCTTGCGTGATGAAGCATGGGAGAAATTCAGAAATAAGCTGTATAGGTATATATCATCTGAAAACTATGCGCCGGAAACAACGACTTCTTCGGTAACAATGCCAGACGGTACAACAGCAGAAGCGGTCACCACTACTGCTGATGTGTCTGAAATTACAGAGGAAATAGCCGACACCTTCACCTGCGACAGACCTGCCGGAAGCTGGTTCGAGCTTGAAGAAACGCTGTACCGTATCGACTACACCGCGCCGTTCGATTGTGTGACATTCAATGATGACGGCACTTGCAGTTCCATATTCATAGATGAATGGAAAGAGGAGTATGACGCGGTAGGCTATACAAGCGAGCTTGAAAATATTACCGATGAAAACTTTGTATTTACATTCGGTTTTATGAAGCAGCCGGGCGAAGAACCGCGTTCCGGATCGAATCCCGATCTGACAAGGGTGTACAGCGCATACTATAAGAATGCGGACAAGGGTGAAGCCCTTGCAATGCGGAATAAATACGTTACTATGCCTTTGAATGAAAATCAGATCATGTACATCGACAAGTATATGCGCGGTAAGCTGAATGTCCCGTATGACAGCATTGTATGGGACGATGTTTACGGAGTTTACTATGTTGATACGCAGAAAAGATGTGAGCTTATGCCGGACAGGTATTACAGCGACGTCAATGATGATCTGCGTCATGACCTTTTTGAAGCTATGTATGAAGCTGACAGAAATTCGGAAATGGACGGCAACCCCGGAGCAACGTATTATCACACGAATCCGCTGCCGATAGTCGGGTCTGATGAGTATATCGGGTTCTGGACATCGGGCAGCTACAATGCGAAAATTATTGCTGCGTATATAATCAAAAGAGACTTTGAGGGGCAGTACCGTGCAGACATGAAGACCGATATAACCGACGAGCTTGATCGTCTGTACATAGACGGTGCAAAGCTGATGTTCGTGAAGTCCGGCGGCGGTTATTACGCAGTGACGGAAAGCAACCGCAAGATCGAGTTGATTCCGGGAGACGAAGGTGCAGTGCCGAATTACGAAGCGAAGTTTGCATACCGCGTAAGACCGTATCTGCCGCTTCCGGACGGCGCTGTGGAAGATATAAAACTCGGCGAGGAGCAGAAGAAACTGCTGATAAAAGAAGCATACGAGTCCGCACAGTCGTTTGAAAACAGCATACCCCTTGACAGACTTGCGGTGAGCGACCCGGTAAAGGTTTCGGAGCAGCAGTTTTTCGTGTTTGTATTCGACGGCGATGAGATCGTCGGCAAGATAATCTGCTATTCCGACGAAGGATTCAGTGGGAGCGCCTCGGGCTTCAACACAGGCGGTTACGATAACGCGGTTGACGGTCTGACCGAACTGTATAAAAGCGGCGAAAAGGTATCGTTCACATGGTTCGGAAGCAATCTCTACTGCTGCCCGGAAAATGCTGTCAGTTGCCCGATAGAATGGCAGGTGTTCCACAAGCCCTCGGTCGTGTATCTGTACAATGCGGAGCAGGGCGCACCGATACATCGGAATAACGCAGAATAACATGACCCCGGCATTCTCACACGAGAGTGCCGGGGTATTGTAATAGTATTTGGCACCGTTTTTCAGCCCTCAACTATTTCATAATACGGTATCAAACGACCGTTGTACTCTGCGAGCAGCACCGTGTTCGGGTATTCCTTTGACCACCAGAGTTTAGTTCCCACAGGAAGAACATTCGCGGAATTGGGAAGTATTTTGCTGATGTCACGTTCCTCGGTCTTATTTCTTATATCGCCCGGAGAAAGCTCCGTCTTTGTGAATTTTCTTCCCTTCCATGACGGCTCGTTCTCGATATTGACGTAATAAACGCCTCCCGAAAGCACAATATAGTCATTGTACAGTTCGGGTATTGTCTTCACCGAATCCGCACTCGACCATATTTCTTCTTCATCATCTGCGACTAAAACATCGGTCTGATATTCCTCGTACATATCCTCTGTGGGAGCAGCCGCCTCGGGCAGCCAATCTATCCCGACGACCGTAACATCGAGCCAGCAGTACAGCATATTGCCGACCCACTCAAGCCAATCGGTATCGCTGTATACGCCGTCTTTCGGGTGTTCATCCTCGTATCGCGCTTCACGGTGAGAGGTTATCTTTTCCTTCATCAGCGCAAGCAGCGCTTTCTCGGTGATACCGTTGCGGAAAGCATACTTCCCCTTCTTTTCGTTCAGCTTGTTATAGCCGCCGAACAGCCCGTATGTGATCTCTTTTTCCTCACGGTTTATGACATACATCTTTGCGTCGTCGTCAAGAAAATCCCCGTAGTCTTCCTCGTCTAAAAGCCCCTTTGTGTCGAGCCTGTACGCGTCATACATCATATCGAGCTTCAAGCGGCCGTTTCGCAGCACGAGCAGGCTGTTGAACAGGTCAAAGCGGTTAAGCGCGGCGAGCTTGACCTTCTGCTCATACGGTGCGGAGCTGTCGATCTTGCTTGCGGTAAGCGCGCTTGTGTGCGGAATTGTAAGCTTGTAGGTATAAGCGCCGTTCACCTTTTCTCCGCGCGAAACTCCCGCCTTGAATACGAGTTTGTCGCCGGTTATGAGTTGCTCCGCGACCGCGAGGGGAACTTCAAGCTCGTACTCTGTGTTATTTATGTATGATGCCGCTTTCTTTTTGCTTACCAGACTGTCGGCGCTGTAGTTTCCGCTTAATGGCTCGCTAATTATATCGTTCCGCGAAACTTTTATCCTGACGTATGTACCGAAACGTACCGCATCACTGTACTTGCTGCAATAACTATTTCCGTCCCAGTAACCGTTCTCGTCGAACCAGCTGAAACATCCGTCGTCGCGGGATACCTCGCACCAGCCGACAGCCATTTTACCAGTCTTGTCGATATAGCGGTATCTTCCTTTTTTGTCCTTTATCCATGTGTTCTTTCCCCGCACGCCGTTCTTGTAATAATACTTTGCCCCGCTTTTTCCTGTTGACCAGCCGGAAAATGTACCGAGCTGCTCTCCGCTGTCACTGTAACGATACTTTATCCTGTCAACGGTTTTCAGCTTGTCCGCAAACGCCGTCACGTTCACGCAGGACATGGCGGTTATCGCGCCAAGGACCGCTGCAAGTGATCTTATACTCTTTCTCATATCGATTCCTCTTTTCACTTGTTATAGTTTGCAATCTTCTTTATATCGCTCTTTGTCAGATACCCCTTCTCATACGCCTCGTGTATCTCCGTGAACGTGCCGTCCTTGTGCAGCATAAGGGTCAGACTGCCGCTTCCGAGAGTTATGGTATAGCCCGCAATATTTATCTCCTGAATATCATCGGTCATTTCCCACTCCTCGGGATATACGGTAACGACCTCGCAGCCGTTGTATGTACCGAGATATCTGACTTTGAGTTCCTCCGCGGTAATACCCTTCCACTCCCTGCTGTCCGCCTTGAAATTCAGGTAGTCTTCGCATATCCGCAGCCGCGCTTCATCTGAAAGAGTCGGG
>CAMOKN010000079.1 GCA_946617595.1 uncultured Clostridia bacterium | reverse complement strand
GTCTCGCAAGCTCGACACCTCCCCGCTGCCGGGGAGACCACGCAAGGTGAGGAGACTTGACGAAATATTCGACGCGGATGACTCGTTTTCTCTCAAATGGGTTTTTAGAGGTTCCCTATAATTTATTCCTTGTTATTTATCCCATAGCACAGCGCCATAAGGCTGTCGCCGAGATGAACGTTTTCAACAACTGCGCCGTCGATATCCTCAAGACTGATGTCATAATGAGTGAAGTTCCAGAAAGCTTTTATACCGAGCTTTGCAAGCCTGCGGCTCACCTCTGCGGCAGCAGATTTTGGTATGCACAGAATTGCAATATCCGGTCTGTTCAAACTACAGAAGCTGTCAAGATCGGACATAGGCAAAACCTTCATATCAACTATGCTTGTTCCCGCAATTTCAGGGTTCACATCGAATATGCCGCAAAGCTCGCAGCCGTATTTCTCATAGTCAAAGTGTGCCGCAAGCGCTCTTCCGAGATTTCCGGCACCTATAATTATAGTACCGTGATGCTCTTCAACTCCGAGGATCGCGCCTATCTCCTCACGAAGCTCTGACACGGTGTATCCGTATCCCTGCTGACCGAATCCCCCGAAACAGTTAAGATCCTGCCTTATCTGTGATGCAGTGACATTCATTCTTTCCGCAAGCTCCCGTGAGGATATTTTTGTCACTCCCTCAGCAAGCAGCTCACCGAGAAATCTGTAATACCGCGGCAGTCTCCTTATGACCGACTTTGAGACATTTTCATTTTTTGGCATTTTTAATCACCCTTTTTCTGCGTATCGGACGCAGCACCGGAAACAGTGTTTCAGACAGTCTGCTTCAGTCTCTCATTGATCTCATCGAGGAACTGCTCTGTATTTACCTTCTTCTTGTTCTCAAGAGTCGAGAGAACATAAAGATCTCCGGTCATAATACCTTCCTCTATAGTCCTGACAGTTGCTTTTTCAAGCTTATCTGCAAACGCGGAAAGCTCCGGGAGCTTATCAAGCTCTCCCCTCTTTCTGAGAGCTCCTGTCCATGCAAAAATAGTTGCCACCGAGTTTGTGGAAGTCTCTTCGCCTTTCAGATGCTTGTAATAATGACGTGTTACAGTTCCGTGAGCAGCTTCGTACTCATACACTCCGGTAGGAGAAACAAGCACCGAAGTCATCATTCCGAGGCTTCCGAACGCTGTTGCGACCATATCGGACATAACGTCTCCGTCGTAATTCTTGCAAGCCCAGATATAGCCGCCCTTAGAGCGTACAACTCTTGCGACCGCATCGTCGATCAGAGTATAGAAATACTCTATGCCTGCATTCTCAAATTTTGACTTGTACTCAGTCTCGAAAATATCCGCAAAAATATCCTTGAATGTATGATCGTATTTTTTGGAGATAGTGTCCTTTGTTGAGAACCAGATATCCTGCTTTGTATCGAGTGCGAAGTTGAAGCACGAACGAGCGAATGAAGCGATGCTCTCATTGATGTTGTGAACACCCTGGATAATTCCGTCACTTCCGCTGAATTCATGTATGAGCTGTCTTGTCTCGTTTCCGTCCTTGTCAGTAACAACAAGCTCTGCTTTCGAGCCGTCTTTTACCTTCATCTCACTGTTCTTGTAGATATCGCCGTATGCGTGACGCGCTATGGTGATAGGAGAAGTCCATGTCGGGATAAGCGGATTGATCCCCTTTACAAGGATAGGTGCGCGGAATACGGTACCGTCAAGTATTGCTCTGATAGTGCCGTTCGGCGACTTCCACATTTCCTTGAGGTTATATTCGGTCATTCTCTGCGCATTCGGAGTAATAGTTGCGCACTTTACGGCAACGCCGTATTTTTTTGTTGCATTCGCGCTGTCGATCGTGATCTGGTCGTTTGTTTCGTTGCGCTTTACAAGTCCGAGATCGTAATACTCGGTCTTTAAGTCGATATACGGGAGAAGGAGCTTATCCTTTATCATCTTCCATATAACACGGGTCATTTCGTCGCCGTCCATTTCGACGAGCGGGGTCTTCATTTCTATTTTTGCCATTGATAATATTCCTTTCGCTTTTTTATTCCGTAATATAGGTATCAAGAATTACTTTTTGGCAGTCCTGACAGCAGTGAGCCTTAAACAAGGGAGAGAGCCACGCGTATTCGTCCGTGTGCAGTTCCTTAAGCGAACATTTTAATCTCTTGAACTTCGACCGAGCCGTTTCGATATCGTCCCACCATTGAAGGTCATGTTCACCGAGATTTCTGTCGGCCGGGCAGAGAACTGCACCCTCTCTCATTTCCTTTCCGCAGAACGGACAATTCATAGTCTCACCCGTTCTTCTTGGTGTAGTTGAGCAGTCCGCCTTCGAGTATCATGCCCTTTCCTCTGTCGGAAAGTTCAAGAGTTGTCTCGATCTCAAAGCCCTTGGTGATATCCTTGACTACTATCTTCGAGCCGCTCTCTATCTCCTTCTTTACGTCCGGAAGTGCAAGCTCATCGCCCTGATCTATCCTGTCATAGTCCGCCTCATTCACGAATGTGAGCGGGAGGATACCATTATTTATAAGGTTCTGCTTGTGGATACGCGCAAACGATTTGCAGATTATCGCCTTAACGCCGAGATACAGCGGAGCGAGCGCCGCGTGCTCACGGGACGAGCCCTGACCGTAGTTCGAGCCGCCGACTATGATCGACTTTCCGGCTTCTTTCGCACGCTTCGGAAAAGTCTCGTCACATACCGTGAAGCAGAACTCTGAAATTGCGGGGATATTCGAGCGCAGCGGAAGTATTTTAGCACCTGCAGGCATGATGTGGTCTGTTGTTATATTATCGCCGACTTTGAGAGTAACGCCTGCTTCTATGCTGTCCGAAAGAGGCTTGTTGATTGGGAAGGGCTTGATGTTCGGACCTCTGAGGACTTCAACTGCCGGAGCTTCTTCGGGAGTTGCCGGAGCTACGACCATATTGTCGTTTATAACGAACTTTTCGGGCATTACATAGGGAGGCATCGCTCCGACGGTCCTCGGATCCGTGAGGACACCTGTTATTGCTGATATTGCAGCCGTTTCGGGAGATACAAGATAGATCTGACCGTCCTTTGTACCGCTTCTTCCCTCGAAGTTGCGGTTGAAGGTACGGAGCGATACACCGTGCGAATTGGGCGACTGACCCATACCGATGCACGGTCCGCACGCGCACTCAAGTATTCTTGCACCCGCGTCGATAAGATCGGAGAGCGCTCCGCACTGCGACATCATATTGAACACCTGCTTTGAGCCGGGAGCTATCGCAAGGCTCACATCGGGGTGTACTGTCTTACCTTTCAGAATATGTGCAACTTTCAGGAGATCCTGCATAGAAGAGTTTGTGCATGAACCGATGCATACCTGGTCGATCTTTATATGACCTATCTCACTGAGGGACTTTACATTGTCCGGGCTGTGAGGACATGCAGCAAGTGGTTCAAGCTCAGAAAGGTTGATCTCAACGGTCTTGTCATACACAGCATCGGGGTCAGCGGAAAGCGGAACATAATCCTCTTCTCTTCCCTGCGCCCTGAGGAACTGTCTTGTAGTTTCATCAGACGGGAATATCGAAGTCGTGGCACCGAGCTCTGCGCCCATATTTGTTATAGTTGCTCTTTCCGGGACAGAAAGTGAAAGAACACCATCGCCGGTGTATTCCATGACTTTTCCGACACCGCCCTTTACGGACAGCACCTGAAGTACCTTGAGTATTACGTCTTTTGCGGATACCCAGTCGTTAAGCTTTCCGGTAAGCTTTATATTCACGATCTCTGGCATGGTTATGTAATATGCACCGCCGCCCATTGCGACCGCAACATCGAGTCCGCCGGCACCGCAGGCGAACATTCCGATACCGCCGCCTGTGGGAGTATGGCTGTCAGAACCGATAAGAGTCTTGCCGGGCTTTCCGAAACGCTCAAGATGGACCTGGTGGCAGATGCCGTTTCCGGGGCGTGAAAACCAGATGCCGTGCTTTTTCGCTACGCTTCCGATGAAGCGGTGATCGTCGGCGTTCTCAAATCCGGACTGAAGTGTATTGTGGTCGATGTAAGCTACAGAGCGCTCTGTCTTCACGCGGTCAACGCCCATAGCCTCGAACTGGAGATATGCCATTGTACCTGTCGCGTCCTGAGTCAGAGTCTGATCTATACGCAGTCCTATCTCCGTACCCTTTATCATTTCGCCGTCAACGATATGCTCCCTGATAATTTTTTCAGTTAATGTAAGTCCCATTTAAGTCCTCCTGTTTTTATTAATGATCTCATACTACATATTGTACAATATATAATGAATTTTGTCAATATTTTGACATCAAAAATTTTTATTAAAAAAGGTAACAAAATGCACAATTTCATAGCTATAATTTTTATGAACAATTTTCATAAAACCTATTGACTAAACGGTTTTATGATGTTATAATCATTATGCGGCATTGTGTCGGACATTATTTTCGGAGGTATGAACAATGAAAAAAAGATCGTTTATATGTCTTCTTCTTGTCATTGTTTTTGCTTTCACAACCCTCGCTTCCTGCAAAAGTACAGAGGCAGTGCAGAATACCGCTCCGCTCACAGTATCCGCAGTATCAGACGAGATGCTCATACAGAACGGAAATTTCGGCGGTATCCTCTATGAATCGCAGACTGCCACTGCCGCAGCAGCTGTTCCTATCCCCGACAATACAGGAATGTTTGCTCCTCCGGCCGTGACCGAACAGGTCAGCGCGGAAGATACGACCGTCCCTGCCGACAAGAACAGCTCCGATGCCTCCGGAGACAGCACAACATCAGCCACGACCACTCCGGCAGCTTCTTCCGGGACCCGTTCAGCCGGCATAACTTCTTCGTCAGCTGCAGAAACAACAGCTCAGCCCATGCAGACAACAACTACGGCTGCGACCGCCGCACAGACAACTACGACCACAACTACGGCAGCTGCCACGACCACGACTTCAGCCGTGCAGACAACAACAACTACTACTGCTGCAACCGTGACTGAAACTTCCACAACGACCACCTCAGTTCCTGCTGAAACAGGATATTCAGGCGGAAGCTACTCAAAAAACGGCTATCAGGCACTCAATCACAGCTACGTTAAGGCAGTCTGGATATCATACATAGAGCTCGGTCCGTTCTACGGTCTGGGCGAGGAGCAGTTCCGCAGCAGATTCTCGGTTATGATGGACAACTGCGCTTCTATGGGCATAAACACCGTATATGTCCATGTAAGGGCATTCGGAGACGCTTATTACTATTCCGAGCTGTTTCCGTTCACAAAAAAGCTGAGCAGGAACATCGGACAGAGATGCTCCTACGACCCTCTGAAAATAATGGTATCCGAAGCCCATTCACGCAATATATCATTCCACGCATGGATAAATCCGCTCAGACTGGGCACCACTGCCGAGCTTGCTGCGACTTCACAGGATTATCCGACCGGCAAATGGTATAACGGTACGGAAAAAGGAAAATATATCGTGAACGTGAACGGCACATGGTTCCTGAATCCCGCATACAGCAATGTCAGAAAGCTTATCGGAGACAACGTAAGGGAGATAGTTTCACGATATGACGTTGACGGAGTGAACATAGACGATTACTTCTATCCTACCACAGATGCATCGTTTGACAGCGCGGCGTTCTCCGCAAGCTCTGCCGGAAGTCTCTCTGAATTCCGCATAAACAACATAAACATGATGGTAAAAGAAATGTACACCGCAGCGCATGAGTGCGGCTCCGCACTGTTCGGAGCCTGCCCTCAGGGCAACAACATCAACAACCTTTATCCGCTGTATGCAGATACGAGAGCATGGTGCGCAGGCGGATATGTGGATTATTTCGCACCTCAGGTCTACTACGGATTCGAGAACAGCGGCGTACCGTTCAAGTCGAATGTTGACGAATGGCTCGGCATTGTAAGAGGAACAAAGACAAAGCTTTATATCGGGCTTTCGCTCTACAAAGCAGGCACCGAGGACAAATGGGCAGGTGCAGGCAAGTATGAGTGGATCAACACGGATACCATGATAAAACGTCAGATAGAATACGCAAAAGACAGCGGCTGCAACGGCATAGTCCTCTACTGCTACAACTATCTGTTCACGGAAGGCTACAATAATGCCGCAATAAACAAGGAGATAGCAAATTTCAAGCCATTGCTGACTGAATAAAGGAAAAGACATGAAAAGAAAAATAACCGCATTGATTACAGCGGCTGCAATGACATTCTGCGGACTGAACCTGTCGGTTTTTGCCGAAAACGCAGAGTATGACGAGCCGCAGACACTGACCGCAGATACCGGCGATACAGCCGCGCTGACCGGCGATATCCCGCAGCAGGATACATATATGTATTCCCTGCCGAAGAATATGAGAGCCTCCGTAATAACGCCCGGAGCCGATTATTTCACTTCAGGCAGCGAGAGCGCGGACGAGCTTACGGCACAGCTCGACAAGGTGTTCTCAGAATTTGCGGATATCGGGCTGAACACCGTCATAATTAACACCATGAATGGTGCCGATGCCTTCTACAGCCTCGATAACGTGTCGGACGAGAGTGATCCGGTACTTGCTGCAATACGCAGCGCAAACACATACGGCATCTCACCGTATGTTGTGTTTGACCTGAGCCACGCGCTCTCGGACTGCCGCTCAGGCGCTGATATCATAGACACACTGATCTCGCGTACTCACCGATTTGCAAGAAAATATGCCTGCGCGGGAATTATCCTCGACGACTACTACGCAAGACGCAGCGCACAGAGCTATGGCGAATACATGGAAAACGGTTCCGGTATCGGCTATACCAACTGGCTCTATGACACGGCGGAACAGTATTTCCGCACTGCTGCCGACGTTATCCGCAGAACGGATAATACCATTGCCGCCGGATTTATCATAAACGATATGTGGGCAAATTCATCTTCCATTGAGTCCGGAAGCGATACAAACGATTCTTTCCAGGCGTTCATAGATGGATATTCAGATACAAAGAGCTTTATCGAGAACGGATATATTGATTTCGCCGTTCTGCGCACTTACGGTTCGATCACTTCACAGAGACTTCCGTTTGAGAAGGTCACAGGCTGGTGGGGAAGCCTTGCGGACCAGTACAGCATACCTCTGTACATAATGCACAGCAATGAATATATCGGAACAGATACAGTCGGCTGGAACAGCGAAGATCAGCTTCTTAAACAGCTCACAGTCGCAAAGAAGATAGAAAGCTACGGCGGAAGCGTGTTCAGCTCATTCTCGTCGCTGATGAGCGACCCGCTTGGCACGACCTCCACGCTCACATCATACTACAACGAACAGATCAACGAAGAATCGCTGTTTTCCGACCTGAAAATGACCTCCCCGTCAAGCCTTACATTTACCACTACCGAGGCAAGTGTGGCGTTTATGGGAAGCTTTGACAGCAACTTTCCGGTATATTTCAACAACGAGCCTATAAAGCTCAACGATGCCGGAAACTTCTACTTTGAGAAAAAGCTTTCCGACGGGCTGAATACATTCACGATACAGCATAAATCCAAAACATACACATATAACATCACCCGTAAGATAACCGTTCTGAAAGAGATCGGAGCTGCAATTGCAGACGGAAAATCCCTCAGTGTTGACGGCGGAACAAAGATAAAGCTTATTGCAAAAGCTTATAAGGGTTCTACCGTATATGGCACGATCTACGGAACTACTGTGCCGATGAGTGAATCCACAGCTGCCGCTGACGAAGAAGATACAAACTCATCTTATGTAAAATATGTAGGAACATATACTGTTCCAAACGGCATTATCGGTCAGACTCAGCAGCTCGGAAAAATACACATCTACGGCTCTTACGCCGGATACAGCATGGAAACGGTCGGCGCATCTGTGACTGTGAATGCCGAGCCGGAGCCGGTAAAGCAGGTCGAAGCAGTCATAGTATCAGACGGTTCTACCGCCGGAAGCGGTGAGGTCATCGCGACCCTCGATACTACCCATGAAAGCTCCGAAAAGGTGAAATTCGTAAAAACGCTTGCCAACGGAACTATGGTATATGACGGAAAGACTGCCGACGATATCCCTTCCCCGCTGTTCTCACAGCTTCCCACAAATACTCTCGAATACTACAAGTCCACATTGGGGAACTACTATGTTACCGAATCCGGTAAGCGTATCTCAACGAGCGCATCTACACTCGTTGACGGTACTGCAATAAACAGCAATGCACTGTTCGTAAAATCTATAGGCACCACCGGCGGCGACAGCTACATAAAGATGCATCTCGATAACCGGACAGGATTCAATATGAGGCTTGCCGGAAACAACTATTATTCATCATACGAGGGGGACTATTATCTCAACAGCTTCACAGCCACTCATCTTTATATAACTTTTGAGAATATAACAAGTGTAACTTCACTGCCTTCATTTGAATACAACCAGGTGTTCCGCTCAGGAAAGTGGGACACGGTGACTGAGGCGAACGGGACGAAGTTCAGGCTTATCCTTGAACTCAGGCAGCCGGGCGTTTATTCCGGTCAGTGGGCTCAGTATGACGGAAACGGCGATCTTATACTGTATTTCCCTGTTCCGGTAAACAGCCTGAGCGGATACACGATAGTTATTGATCCCGGTCACGGCTACGGAAAAAGAGCCGACCTCTTTGACCCGGGTGCAATAGGTGAGATCGTTGAGCAGGAAGCAAACCTCGCGGTCGCAAAGGAGCTTGAATCCCAGCTTGCAGCTGCGGGTGCAAACGTGATAAGACTAAAGACTGAAAGCACACTTTATATAACAAAAGAACGTCCGATAGTTGCAAGAAGCTACGGGTGTGATATGTTCATTTCGCTGCACTCCAATAAGGGCATCGGCACTGCAAGAGGAGTTGAGGCATATTACTTCAATTCATTCTCACAGCCGCTTGCGGCAGCGATATCGAGCAACATCGCGAAATACTATCAGAACAATGTATATTCTGACGGCGCAAACAAAGACAGGGGCGCACTGTACAGCTATTATCATGTGACGCTGCAGCAGGATTTCCCTTCCGTGCTTGTGGAAATGGGATTTGTAGATAACATTCAGGACGCTATGGCGCTTGCTTCACCGACGCACCAGAAGGGTATCGCCGCCGGTATAGTGTCGGGAATAAAGAGCTATCTCTCAAGGAGCAGTATCTCCTATGCTTCTGAGGGCTATTCCGCCGCTGACAGCAGTTCGGCGGAAGTAACTACTATTGCTGTCACAACAACGACTCCGCCGGAAACCGAGGAGCCTGTATCCGAGGATACCGAAGCCGAAACTACGACTGTTCCGGAAGAAACAACTGCCGACACGCAGGAGACTGAGGACATTTCTGCAGATACCGGGATACCGGAAGAAACGACTGTTCCCGAAGATGCCGCTGAGATAACCACAATGGACGATTCTATGGACGATATCGACGATATTCTTGAACCTGAACAATAACCTCCAAAAAGCTGCACCGCACATTCCGCTGTTTTACAGAATGTGCGGTGTTTGCGTCTGTCACAGAAGCCGCTTGCGCCTGAGGATTTCAAGAAATCGTTTTGCTTCAGATCGGGGCAAGCAATTGCACGTTCTTTGTGCAGTATAGCCTATGCAAATTCTTTTTTTCAATTTTCCAGAAAATTTTTTGTAAAGGTATTGACAAAACTATGTTTTTGTGGTACAATAAACAGGCGTTGAAAAAGAATATGCGGGTGTAGTTCAATGGTAGAATGTCAGCCTTCCAAGCTGAACACGTGGGTTCGATTCCCATCACCCGCTCCAAGCGGCTTTTTGCCG